>JALONE010000088.1 GCA_025455125.1 Bacteroidota bacterium | reverse complement strand
TCATGCGCAGTACACGTCGCATCGCCTCATCGACCACGGCCACGGGGACGCGTCCATTGCGGACACTGTACGCCAGAGTAAAGGCGTACGCGTTCGCTTCCATATCCATATCGACGCCGGCGGTAATGCCGAGGATGGCTGCTTCGACGGAATCTGCCGCAACGCCATGCGGGACGAGCTCGCCCACGGAATTCCAGTCACTCACCACCATCCCGGAGAATCCCCACTCACCACGCAACACATCAGTCAACAGCCATCGGTTCCCGGAACTCGGAGTGCCCGCGATCTCATTGAAGGAACACATGAACGATGCAGCGCCGGCATTCACTGCAGCGCGGAACGGTTCCAAGTAAACCTCCCGCAACGTGCGCTCGGAAATGTCCACCGTGTTGTAGTCGCGGCCTCCCTCCGCTGCGCCGTACGCGGCAAAGTGTTTCGCACACGCAGCAAGCGCAGTCTTACTTGCCAGATCCGATCCCTGGAATCCCCGCACGCGCGCCGCGGCCATGATCGACCCGAGATAGACGTCCTCGCCCGATCCCTCTGCGATCCGTCCCCATCGCGGGTCGCGGGCGATATCGACCATCGGCGCGAACGTCCAGTGAATACCCATCAGGGCCGCTTCCGTTGCCGCAGCACGCTCGGTGCGTTCAACAAGCGATGGATTCCACGTCGCGGCGGTTGCCAACGGGATTGGAAACGTCGTTCGGTATCCATGGATCACATCAAGTCCAAACACCAGCGGGATCCCCAGGCGGCTTTTCGTGACAGCGAGCGTTTGCGCGTCGCGAATGGCCGATCCGTCGACATTCAGAAACGACCCTACCGCTCCCTGCCGGATGAGCGTTCGTTGCGCCTCGGAAAGGACCGGCGCCCCCGGCGAATCAAATCGCCCCGTGTACTGGACGAGTTGACCGACCTTCTCTTCCAAGGTCATGCGGGCGATCAGGGATTCAATGCGGGATGAAGCTGCAGAGGCGGGGAGAGGTTGGGAGGGAGCGGTTTGCACGACGGCGAAACTCGCGACCGCCAACAGCAGAAATCGTTTCATGTCATGTCATGCCACATGCGTGGCCCGTTGGTGAGTGTGCTTGTAAAGATCATTCCAAATGAGCGCGCCGGCCCCAAGGACCGCCGAATTCTCTTCGCGCAGACCGGAGGGGAGAAGCTTGACCTTCCCTTTAAAGATGCCGAGCAAATGCTCTTCCATCGAGCGCCGCGTCGGCTGGAAGATGAGATCGCCGGCTTCGGCAAGACTGCCAAAGAGGATGATGGCTTCCGGACTCAGGTGAGCAACGGAATCGGCAAGTTTCATTCCGAGAATTCTCCCTGTCCGCTCGAATGCCTCAAGTGCAAGCCGATCTCCGCGAAGCGCCGCATCGCGGACCATCGCGGCGTTCAGCCGTTCGAAGCTCACGAGGCGCAGTTCGCTTTCGTCCGTCGTCGTCGCAATGAGTTCCTGAACCGTACGGCAGATCCCTTTGGCCGATGCGTAGGTCTCAAGACATCCTTTCCTCCCGCATCCACATTCGCGTCCATCGGGATCGACGATCGTATGCCCGATCTCTCCTGCGAATCCGTCCGCGCCGTACACAAGCTCGCCGTTCGCAACGATGCCGCTGCCGAGTCCGGTGTCGAGCATGATGACGATGAAGTCCCGCATCCCTTGTGCCGCACCGAACAGCTTTTCGCCGATCGCCGCGGCATTCGCATCGTTGGTCACCGCGACGGGAACATCGAGGTATTGCCGCATCTCTGCGACGACATCGACATACAGCCAACTGAGATTCGGGGGTTGTTCGATCGTGCCGCGGTAGTAATTGGCATTCGGCGCACCGATCCCCACGCCGACGATCTCGAGCGTCTCGGGGATGGAGTGAAGCAGCTGCTGCGATTCCTCGTAGAGGCGGCGGAAGAAGGTTGACGATTGCTGATGCGGGTTGGTCGCGATGGAGGAGACGCCGAGGCATGTGCCGTACTTGTCGACAAAGCCGAGCACCGTCAGCGTCCCGCCGATCTCAACTCCCAATGTGACCTTCTTGCGCGCCATGTGTTCTTGGGCCAACCCGGGAAAGCTTCCCGGGTTGACACATAAGATGTTCTCAGTCGTGCACGGAATTCCGGTTCTTGACGAAAAAAATCACGCCCGCAATGAGCATGATCCCGCCCCACCAGAGGCCGGGACGCGTCTCTGCGAGTACCGTGTTCCCGTACGTCCCTCCGATGTAATCGATGACCGCTGCGAGGAACACCAATCCTCCCATCGTCAACAGGACGAGTCCGACGAAGTACCAGATCGACCGCATTTTCGGTGTGTGTGTCATGGCTCGCTCCCGTTTACCAGAAGTAAATATTAAGGATGACCAGCACGATCACGGAAGCGATTGCAAAGAACTCCGGCCGCTTCAGGAACGGCACGTGCTCGCCCGCCGTCTCCGCCGTGAGCCCTTTCACAAGCCCGACCAGTTCCGCTTCGTTCCGCTTCTTCGTGAACAGGCTGATGACGATCGTCAGCACGAAGCAGATGACCCATGCCCACCACGCGCGCCAGAAGTTGGCAGCCATGTCGCTCGCCACATTCGACATCGTCAGGATGCGCGCATCCATCCACTCGTATTTCACCGCGAGGAACAGGTAGAATGATGAACCCATTCCGGCAACGAGTCCCCAGAATGCTCCATTCGGTGTGATCCAGCGGACAAACATCCCCAGAAGCATCGTCGCGAAGAGCGGCGCATTCACCCAGGAGAAGATCGCCTGCATGTAGTCCATGATGCTGGGAAAACTCTTCGCCCAGTACGCGGTGCCGATGCTGATCAACACGCCGGCGACCGTGGCGACGCGTCCCATCCAGAGGAGATGCGCGTCGGAAGCCTTCTTGTTGATGACCGACCGGTAAATGTCATACGTCCAGACCGTGTTGAATGCGCTGATATTCCCTGCTTGTCCCGCCATGAATCCGGCAAGAAGCGCCGTGACGCCGAGGCCGATCAGACCGGTTGGATAGTATCGCTGGATCAACAGGGGAAGCGCGGAATCGTAGTTTGGTTGTCCGCCATCGGTTAGCAGTGCAAAGCCGCTCTTCGGATCCTGCGACAGTGCGATGGCGACAAGGCCGGCCAGGATGACGATGAACGGCAACGCCATCTTGAAGAACGAGGCGATGATCGGGGTCATCCGGGCGGAGCGCAGATCCTTTGCCGAGAAGGCCCGCTGCACGACAAGGAAGTCTGTCGTCCAGTAGCCGAACGACAGGACGAAGCCGAGACCGAGCACGATGCCCGCCCACGAGACGAGCATCCCGTTCTGCGACGGATCGCCGGTCGTGGACCAAAGCGTATTCAACGACTCCGGAAGCCGGTTCAAGACATCCTGCACGCTTCCGATCTCGATGATGCCCATGATGGAGACGAGGAAGAGACCGAACCAGATGAGGAAGAACTGGATGATCTCCGTAAAGATGGCGGACATGAGTCCGGACATCGTGACGTACACCGCCACCGTCAGCGCAGAGACCCACATGCTGACGTCCCAATCCCACCCGAGAAACGTTCGCATCACCAGCGCCATCGCATACAGGTTGATGCCCGAGACGAGCAGCGTCATGATGGCGAACGCGAATCCGTTCAGAACGCGCGTCTTCTCATCGAACCGGAGCTTCAGGTAGCCGGGAATGGAATTGATGCGGCTGCTGTAGTAGAACGGCATCATGTAGATGCCGAGGAAGAGCATTGCGGGGATCGCGCCAATCCAGTAGAAATGCGCGACCGAGATGCCGTATTTGAAGGTGTTCCCGGTCATTCCCAAGAGTTCGAGCGCGCCGAGATTCGCCGAGAGAAATGCGAGCGCGGCGACCCAGGAGCTGTTCTTGCGCCCGGCGAGGAAGAAATCCGATTCGCTCGTGGTGAACCGCTTCAGGTAATAGCCGATGCCCAGCACGAAGGCGAAGTATGACGCGATGACAAGCCAGTCGATGATGCCAAGGCTGATAGTCTGCATGTGGTGGTCCCGAGTTATTTCCAGTCAAACGTGGTGGTCATATCGGCACAGGAAACGCGGAATGTTCCTGGCTCGACGATCCGGGTGTTGTTCAGACCGATGAACGATAACGATTCCTTCGTGAGAGAAAATGCAACTTCCTTTTCCTCCCCTGGTTGAAGCAGCACTTTCTCGAACGCTTTCAATTGTTTCACGGGCGGAGTGACGCTGCGATAGAGATCGCTGACGTAGATTTGGACAACCTCTTTTGCCGCCACCCTCCCTGTGTTCTTTACACGAATGGTACCTGTGATCGGTTCCGAGCCAGAATAGGATGCTTTCCCCAGTTTCAGTCCGGAGTATTGGAACGTCGTATAGCTGAGGCCGAATCCAAATGGGAACTCCGGCTTCAATACGTTTCCTTCTTTCAACTCGGATACCTTGCAGTCGTACGGCGTGATCGCATTCGGTGCCGTCGGATAGGTGAACGGCAACCGGCCGCTGGGAACAACATCGCCGAACAAGATGCTCGCCACCGCACGACCGCCCTCCATGCCCGGGAGATATGCAAGAACGATCCCGGAGGTCTTTGGTACGATCCGATGAATCACACGCGGACGTCCTTCCGCAAGTACGAGAACGACAGGCTTTCCGGTCGCCGCAAGCGCTTCAACCAGTTGCAGCTGCGCTTCGTCCAGCGTAAGATCATCGATGTTCCCTGGCGTTTCACAGTACGCCTTCTCGCCGAGACAGGCGACGACCACATCGTTCGTTTCCGCCGCGGCCACGGCGGCCTTCGCGTCCAGGTGCGCATCGAACGACGAGCCCGGCACATACGTCACATTCTTCTCTCCAATGACTGATCGGATCGCCGCGAGGATCGTGGGCTTATTTTTCGGATAGAGCGATTCGTCGTCTCCCTGCCACGTGATGGTCCATCCGCTGTTCAACACAGAAAGCATGTCCGCGGTCGGACCCGTGACAAGCACGCGCGCGTTTTTCTTCAGCGGAAGAACGCCGTTCGCATTCTTCAGGAGGGTGATCGATTCGCAGGCGGCATCGAAATTGCTTTTAGTGGATGCTTCCGTCGCAAATTGTGCCTTCAACGCCGCATCGGGATACGGCTGTTCGAAGATGCCCGTCATGAACTTGACGCGCAGGATGCGCCGAACCGCGTCGTCAATGCGCGACATCGGCACCTGTTTCTCTTTCACCAATTCGAGAAGCAGATCATAGAACGAGTAGTCCATCGGCACCATGCTCATATCGACGCCCGCCATCACCGATTGACGAACCGCTTCCTTCGGCGAATCGGCGACGTGGTCACGCGTGTGTAGTCGCTTGATATCCTCCCAATCGGAAACGACGAAACCATGGAACTTCATTTCCCCTTTGAGGACCTCGGTCAACAGATGAAAGTTCGCATGTCCCGGAATGCCGTTCACTTCTCCCGAATTGACCATCACCGTCATTGCACCGGCCTTCACTCCTGCTTCAAACGGCGGCAGGAACCACTCGCGCATGGTCCGTTCGTCGATCCAAGCCGGCGTCCGGTCCTTGCCGTTCAACGGATAGCTGTAGCCGACGTAGTGCTTAAGACAGGCGGCACCGTTCGTTGCACCCGCGATATCGCCGTTCTGCAATCCCTCGATGTACGCGGCACCCATCCGCGATGCGAGATATACATCCTCGCCGAAGGTTTCCCAGAATCGGGGCCAGAGCGGTTGGCGCCCGATATCGGACGGGATAGAAATTCCAAGGAATGCCCGACG
>JALONE010000087.1 GCA_025455125.1 Bacteroidota bacterium | reverse complement strand
CCTGCCCTCCGCCGTTCTCTCACCTTGCTCGACTTGACCATGATCGCCGTCGGTTCGACGATCGGGTCAGGGATCTTTCTGACGCCCGCCATTGTCGCACAGGCCGTTCCCTCGCCGATGTGGATCCTTGGGCTCTGGATCCTCGGGGGCATCACAGCACTGTCCGGCGCGCTAACCTTCGCGGAACTTGGGGGGATAATGCCGCGTGCGGGGGGCGTGTACGTTTTTCTGACGGAAGCGTACGGCGGGCTCGCGGGATTTCTCTACGGATGGGCGTATTTCCTTGTCGTGAACACGGGCGGGATCGCCGCTCTTGCCATTGCATTCGCAACATATCTGAATGTGCTGATCCCGCTTGGAACGAACGGCGTGATGATCGCGGCGATCGCAGGCATTGCACTCGTGACGCTCGTGAATGTCCTCGGCGTCAAAGCGGGCGGGATCTTCTCCGATATTTTCACCGCACTCAAGCTTCTCGGAATTCTGTTCATCCTCGCGGTCGGCTTCGGTTGGGGTTCGTTCTCGACAACAGACTTCGCGCAGCCGCTCATCACGTCTGGCGGAGGAATTACAGGGGCGTTGACGATCGCAATGGTCGGCATCCTTTGGTCGTACGGCGGTTGGCAGCACGCGACATTCACCGCCGCCGAAGCGCTTCGTCCGGAACGTGATGTTCCCCGCGCTTTGATCATCGGTGCGGGCATCGTCGTCGTCGCGTATTTGCTCATCAACGTCGCCTACTTTCTTCTTCTCTCGCCGGCCAAGATCGCGTCATCGCCGCACGTCGCATCCGATGCCGTCAGTTCGGTCCTCGGTCCTGCGGGGAGCACGCTCATCGCGCTCGTGATCTTCCTGTCCACATTCGGAACAGCGGGCATCTACACGCTCACCGCTCCTCGCATCTACTTCGCAATGGCGAACGATGGCGTCTTCTTTCGCCAGGTCACGCGGGTGCATCCGCGCTATCAGACCCCCTACGTTGCCATCCTCTTGCAGTCAGGCTGGGCCATCGCGCTGGTCTTTCTCTGGGGCACATTCGAACGCCTTATTTCCTATGTCGTCTTCACTGATTGGATCTTCTTTGCCATGACGGCCGCCAGCGTCTTTGTGTTCCGACGCAAGTTGCCGACCGCGGAACGGCCGTATCGAACAACCGGGTATCCGGTCACACCGGCGATATTCCTTGCTATCGCGCTCCTTTTTGTGCTGAATACGCTGTTGGAGCGGCCGGCGGAGAGCGGTGCGGGCCTGCTCTTCCTTGCACTCGGAGTTCCTGTGTATTACTTTTGGAAAAAGGGGGGAATAACCGCCTCATGAAACCAGGTTCACATATCCTCGTCGTTGACGACAACGACTCATTCCGCGATCTCGTCAGGGAAGTGCTCACCGAACACGGCTACCGCGTGTCCGAAGCGGTTGACGGGGCCGATGCGCTCGAGTTCTTGAAGAAGGTCAACGTCGACATGGCCATCGTCGATCTGGAGATGCCCCGGCTCAACGGACTTGACCTCACGCGCCAGATCAAGAAGGATCAGCCCCGGTTTCCGGTCGTGATGGTCACCGCGTACGCCTCGATCTACTCTCCGGCGGATATCCTCGCAGCCGGCGTCGATGCATTTCTGCAAAAGCCGGTCCCAACCGAGCGTTTGGTGAAGATCATCGAGCAACTCTGACATTCTCATTCCACGCCATGGACGCATCCACCCTGGAGAAAGCGCGCGCGCTCTTTCCGCACATCACCGCAGGGCGCATCTATCTCAATCATGCCGCCACCAGTCCGATGTCGAAGCGTGTCGTCGAAGCGATCGATGGGTATCTGCGCGAGCGCTCAGTCGGCCGGATCGAAACCTACCAGAGCGACCTTCAGATGTATGCCTCCTGCCGCGAAGCGATTCGCCGGATGGTCAACGCGGAATCCGTCGACCGCATCGCGCTTGTCGGGAACACCTCCGACGCCCTGAACATCGTCGCAAGCGGGATCTCCTGGCGATCCGGCGACCGTATCCTTCTCAACGACCTCGAATTTCCTGCGAACATCCATCCGTATTATCATCTCCGCGAGCGCGGCGTGGAGATCGACATCCTCAAGGCGGATCGGGGACGCGTCACAGCGGAAATGGTCGTCCGCGCGATCCGGCCTCGGACTCGACTGATTGCGCTGAGCGCGGTCCAGTTCCTGAGCGGTCATCGCGCCGATCTCGCAACCATCGGTGAACGATGTCGCACCTCCAATGTTCGACTCATCGTCGACGGCATCCAGGCGGTCGGTGCCATTCAACTCGATGTGCAGCGGATGAAGATCGATGCGCTCGCCGCGGGCGGACAAAAATGGCAGATGTCTCCCCAGGGGACCGGATTCCTGTATTTGACGGAGTCGCTGCAGAATGAGATGTCACAACAATACGTGGGATGGCTTTCGGTCACCGATCCGTGGCAGTTCAGCAACTACGACCAGCCACTTGCGCCAACGGCTCGCCGCTATGAGGGGGGAACGTTGAATGTGACAGGCTTCGTCGGGATGCGTGTCGCGTTGGAAACCTTGCTTGAGTTCGGCACGGACAAAGTCGAGCGTCATATTCTGAACCTGACCGGACAGCTGACACAAATCGTGCAGGATGTCGGCGGACTTTCGCTCTATTCCCCAGAAATGGAATCAGAACGAGCCGGCATTGTCACCGTCCAGTCCTCCGACGGACGAGACTTGACGCCGGTCTTCGAACGCCTCCAACAGCAGCAGATCGACATCTCCTTGCGCGAAGGGAAGCTCCGCTTCTCTCCGCATTTCTACAACACAGCGGATGAAGTTCGATCGGCGGTTGAGGCCGTTCGCGCGTGTCTTCGCTAAACCCGGGAATTGGTCATGACCATTCGCATCTTCGTCACCGGCGGGACCTTCGACAAAGAGTACAACGAACTCGACGGGACGCTGTACTTCAAAGACACGCATTTGCCGGAGATGTTGAAGCTCGGCCGGTGCAAAGTGAAGCTCGACATCCGTACGCTAATGTTGGTGGACAGCCTCGAAATGTCCGATGCCGATCGACAGATCATCATCGAGCAATGCCGCAAATGCCGTGAGTCGCACATCGTGATCACGCACGGGACGGACACGATGGATGTCACCGCACAGGCGTTGGGTGATGCAGGATTGGAGGGAAAGACCATCGTGCTCACGGGCGCGATGATCCCGTACAAATTCGGCAGTTCAGACGGATTGTTTAATCTGGGAAGCGCACTCGCCTTCGTGCAGACCTTGCCCCCCGGCGTCTACATCGCGATGAATGGTCGCTACTTTTCGTGGGATAATGTGCGAAAGAATCGTAAGGCTGGTGAATTCGAAGAGTTATCCAGCAGGTAGGTCAACTTCTTACTTTCTCCTTCAACTTTCCCCGCTTGCCCGTTTCTTACTTTCTTCGTGGACGCTGTAGGGATCGAACCTACGACCTCCGCCTTGTAAGGGCGGCGCTCTGAACCAGCTGAGCTAAGCGTCCAAGGCCGTCTTGTCGTAAATGTACTGAACTTTCTCCCTCTCTCCAACTCCTCTCACTCCGACGGCGTTTCAAATCGAATCGTCTTTACCCAGACCCTCTTTTCCTTCTTCACGAAATCCTGATACCACGCCTTGATGACGATGTAGATCCAGAGCTGACAATAGGTGAAGTACATCACCACCAGCATCGCCGCGTTTCCGAGCGAGTCTTCATCGTCATAGGAGATCGCGAGAAGCAATTCAACCATGAAGAGAAGGAATGCGAGTCCCCACACGAGCGTGTACGGTCCCGGGAGGTTCATGCTGACCAGATTCGCCGCGCTGACAATGAATAAGAGGTCAGAAAATACGACGGCCGCAAAGAAGATGTAATAGAGCGAAAGCGTGTACAATAGATCGAACGCCATCCGCTTGCTCTTGAAATTCGGTAATTCCTTCCAGAATTTTGCCACCACGTAGTTGTTCCCACGCACCCAGCGCATCCGCTGCTTTATCCATATGCGCCATTCCTGCGGCTCCTGTTCGTAGGTCACGGCGTACGGAATGTACTTGATCTTGGATCCCCGTTCGTAGATCCGAATGCTGAGTTCAGAATCTTCCGTCAACGCTTCCTCGTCCCACCCTCCGAGTTCATGGATCAACGATGTTCGCATAACGAAATTGGTTCCGGGGAGCGTGGCGATGTTGTGCATCTGCCATCGTCCTGCCTGGAGCATGGATTGGAAACTCAGCGTCTCCAGGTTGATGAACCGGGTCAACAGCGTCGCGCTCTTATTCACGGTCCTGAATTTCCCGATCACGGCACCCAGTTCAGGATGCAGGACCAACTGCGCGGCGAGGTAGCGCAGCGCATTCGTATTCGGTGTGTTGTCCGCATCGTAGATTGCCACGAGCTCCGTTTCGACACAACCAAGGCCAAGGTTGAGCGCGCGCGATTTTCCTTTCCCTCCCTCCCCTTCCGGAATGTCAAAGAGCGCGACCCGCGAGTCCCGTGCTGCGATGTCTTGCACGATCTCGCGCGTCTCGTCGGACGAACCATCGTTGATGACGATGATGCGCAGAAGGGAGTTCGGATACTCCAGACGGCACATGGCTTCAACGGTCGCCCGAATGACCTTCGCTTCGTTATGCGCGGGGATGAGGATCGTGCAGTCGGGGAGATTGGGGAAGTTCGCGTCCACCGCGCGTCGCTCGCGGAGCGAGCGGACAAAATTGATGAATCCAAAGATCGTCAGCACGAATTGATACGCGATCGTGAACCAGATCAGGATGATGGCCACGACAAACAGCGCGCTCAGGTCGAGTTCAAGGATGCTCATGGCATTCACGCGTGTGTGAACGAGCCGCGCCGTTTCAGGATCTTCAGCACGACAAACATCCCGGCGAGGGTGGTGACCGCGCCGAGTCCGAACAGTGCGATAACGGTGGAGGACCAGAAACTGGTCACTGTGACGCCATATTCGAAGTCCCCGCCAACCTCGATCACCGCCGTATGCCCACCCGTCGGGAGGAACACGCTGAAGCATTCGTTTCCCTTCATCACGGCGAAAGGCGTGTCGGCGCCATCAACTGTCAGGCGTGCCGGGATCGCGCTGATCGTCACCAGCATGCGGACGGCGGATTCATAGGTCATCGTGATCGAACGCGTTCCGTACGAGAGGGCGGTGACAGTTCCCGTCGCCGACATCACGCGCGGGTGCAGGACATGCGCCGACAGCACGTTTTCCATCGTCCGCCGGAACGTGATCGCATGCTCTCCCGAAGGAATGAAGTATCGATTGTCACGATGCGGCATCATGGGCATTCCGTTCACGGTGATCTCGCCGACATCGGACGGCAATCGGAGAATGAATGACGTACCCGCTCGCGCGTGCATGCCTTCCGGCGTCCATTGTGTCTTCACGGAGACGGCGTTTGCGCTCGCGAGAAACGCCATGTCCTGCGGATTGACGCTTGACTCCGAGTAGGTCGACACGCGTTGGGCGCCCATCGAGGCCGATCGCACGAGATGAAAGCTCTCCGTGCCCGTCTGGACAAGCGTCGGGAACGGCGTCACATACTCGGGCGTTCGGAACGTCAGTATGTTGAGGTCAAGCATCAGGCGGTCAGGAGACGACACGAGCGGAAGATAGTGCGCGCCGATCGCTTCGTAGCGTAGCGGCGTGGTAGACCAGCGGGATTGCGGATCTTCCACCTGTAGCACGAATCCGTGCTCGCGCTGAAGCCGAAGAATGGAAGGCATGTCGACACCAATGTGCTCGCGGAGTTCTGGCGATCCCAGTTCGTCCATCGCGGT
>JALONE010000395.1 GCA_025455125.1 Bacteroidota bacterium | reverse complement strand
CCGTCGTCCTGCTCACGCTCGCCATGGTCGGCGCCGGCGTCTACTCGCTCCGCACGCTGCGCGTGGACGCCTTCCCGGACCTCACCGACGTGCAGGTCACGGTGCTTGCCGACGTGCCGGGGCTCGCGCCGCTCGAGGTCGAGCGCCTCGTGGCGTTTCCCCTCGAGGTGGCGATGAACGGACTGCCGCATGTGCAGCAGGTGCGCTCCATCAGCAAGTACGCCTTCGCGTCGATCACCATCGTGTTCGACGAGGGCACCGAGCTTCAATTCGCGCGAAATCTGGTGAACCAGCGCCTGCAGAGCGCTCGCGAGGCGCTCCCGCCTTCCGCGGACGTGGAGCTTGGACCGCTGGCCGGCGCGAACAGCGAGATCTACATGTACACGATCACGGGCGACGGGCGCGACTTGATGGAGCTGCGCACGATTCACGACCGCATCGTGCGACCCCAGCTCCGCACCGTGCGCGGTGTCACCGAGGTGAACGGTTGGGGGGGCTTCGTCCGGCAAGCGCAGGTGGTTGTGCGCCCGGCCCAGCTGACGCGATTCGGCCTCACGCTCCACGAGGTCGTTGACGCGCTCGAGGGCAATGACGCCCTGACGGCTGGTGGGTATCTCGAGCACCGCGATGAGCAGTACATCCTGCGCGGGCTGGGTCAGGTCACGTCGCTCGACGACCTGCGCCAGACCGTGATCCGGGCCAGCGCGGGCGGAGTTCCCGTCACGATCGGTGACGTGGATATTCTCAAAATCGAACTGCAGGCCGTAGAACCGATGCTCCTTGCAGAGAGCAACCATGGATGCGATCGAGCGTGCTTGTGCCTTCGGGTCGCGCAGGAGCTTCTGGAACATCGGTTGGTCGAAGCCGGGCTGGATCAACAGCGGCATCACCTTGATCCCATGCGTGCGAGAGAGCTCCATCATACGCGGATCGACATTCCCCGAGATGATCCCGTTCGCGTCCACTTTGAATACTTGCGGACCGACGATGTCGATAGAGGCGAGGTTCCGCTGAAAACTCTCGAAGCTCTCTTCTTCATTCACGCTGTAGTAAAGGGCTTCAGGTCGTTGCGCATGCGAGGAAGCGATCATCGCTGCGATCAGGAGGAATGCAACGAGCGTACGGGTCATGGAAGGATTCCCTTCTGATCAAGAAATGGGCGCTCAGTCTAATCGCCGAAACAGGTTCCCAAATCCCGTGCGGTCAGGATCGTGTCGCAATCCAGCGGAACGGTCTTCATGCGATTGGTCGCCTGTTCGAGCGGCACGTAGCGCACGGTTGGTGGATCAAGCGCCACCATCACCCCTGATTGCCCTTCATCCAAGGCGCGGACCGCGGCCGCCCCGAACCGGAGCGAGATCAACCGATCGAAGGTCGTGGGGGATCCTCCGCGGAGAAGATGTCCGAGGACGACGCATCGAGCTTCTTTTCCAGTGAGCTTCTGCAATTCCTGAGTGACGATCTCGCCCGCTCCACCCAATCGCTCGGCCCGGCCGACTTCCTTTGCGACAACGGCATAGGAGCCCCCCTTCGGACGCGCCCCTTCCGCGACAACAACGATCGAAAAATGTGCGCCCCACTTCGAACGTTCCTTGATCTTCTCTGCAACACTCCCGAATTCAATGCGATCCATCCAGCATAGCGGCCCATCACTTCCACGACCATGATCCGTTGATGGGCCTCGGCCGTTGAGTGCAGCCGGTCTAGACACGCTGTCGCGAATGAGACCGCGGTATCAAAGCCGAACGTCGCGACGGTCTTATCCAGGTCGTTGTCGATGGTCTTCGGAACGCCGACGACGCGAAGCCCTTTCTTGGCGAGCACGGATGCGATGCCGAGGGAACCGTCTCCGCCGATCGCCACGAGGGCGTCGATCTTCTGTTTCCGAAATGCCTTGATGAGTTCGTCCGTCCGATCGACCTCACGGAACGAGCCGTCCCGCTGTTTTACGGGATACTTCAGCGGATTCCCTTTGTTGGTCGTTCCCAGGATGGTGCCGCCAAGGTGCGTAATGCCCCGAACGGACGCACGAGTCAACGGGATCAATGCTCCTTCCGGGAAACGCTTCGGGTCAAGAAGTCCATTATAGCCGTCGCGGATGCCGACCACTTCCCAGCCGCGATGGAGAGCGGCGATGACCGTGGCACGGATGACGGCGTTCAATCCCGGGGCGTCACCGCCGCCGGTGTTGATGGCGATTCGACGAATGCGTGGAGGCATGGGGAGAGGGAGGAATGTGAGAGATGGTAGATGGCAAATGGGAGATGTCAAATGCGAGATAATCCGCAATTCAAAATCTGAAATCCGCAATCACGAGATCTTCTCCGCCCGTGCTCCGTCTTCGATTGAGCAACTGTATAGGCGCGGGGTTCGTCCGGTCTTCGCCGGGAATTCCTCGGAAAGACGAGTCATGAGATGCTCAACATGATCTTCGCGGACGAGACAGATAGCGCATCCGCCAAAACCGGCGCCGGTCATGCGCGCGCCGAAGACCTCCTCTTCCTCAGCACAGATGTCGACGACGGCGTCGAGTTCCGAACAGCTGACCTCGTAGTCGCGCCGCAGACTGAGGTGCGATTGATACATCAGCTTGCCGAATTCCGAGAGATCGCCGTTCCGCAGCGCGCGGACGGATTGGAGCACGCGCTCGTTCTCGGTGACAACATGATGACAGCGGCGGAAGACTTCGGGCTCCAGATGACTCCGGAAATCCTCGATCATCACCGAAGTGACGTCGCGGAGCGCGCGGACCTCCGGGAACTTGCGCTGGATGATCGAGACTCCCCGCTCGCACGACTGACGACGCGCGTTGTAGCCGGAAGCTGCGAGTTCCCGTGAAACGGTCGTATCGCATATGACGGTCCGGGCGCTCGTCGGGATCGGGACCAGCTCGTACGCAAGCGAGCGGCAGTCCAGGAAGAGGGCATGGTCTTTCTGACCCAGCGCGGAAATGAACTGGTCCATGATTCCGCATTGCACGCCCGCGAAGGTGTGCTCTGCCCGCTGACAAGCGAGTGCGATCTCCGTTCCTGGAAGGGTCGAGTGTGTAAGAGCCAAAAGGGCTGTTGCCGTTGCGACCTCGATGGCGCTCCGAGTTCGTGTGCGACGCCGGACACGTAGTTCATCCATCCTGCTTCAGGCGATGGACGGAGTTGATCGAGCGCCACCGTGCGGGATTCGTCAAAGAGCGCAGCGTGTGCGTTGATCGTACCGTGAGTGTTCGGACGCGCGGCAACAGTAACGTTAAGGTTCACGGCGCACGGTAAAACAAAGCCGTCATTGTAGTCGGTATGCTCGCCGATGAGATTGATTCGTCCCGGAGCACGGGCGATCACGGTGGGAGAAGCGCCGAATACTGTGGTGAATCGTTCGACGGGAGTCATAACCATGAAATGTAAACACCTCCAACGCGAATAGCAACGTCCAGGCTCTTGGTTGCAGTATCGGGGAGTTCTTCCTATGTTTACCGATACAACTCTTTTGCAAGGATTTCCCCCCAATGCTTCGATCAGCGCGGATATTCATTCTCCACTGTTGCCTCCCTGTCGTTCTCGCCGCACAGGGAACACAACCCGTGCTGTTCTCCGCCTCCTCGCTTTCGTCTCAGGACCGGCTAGCCGTCCTTGCAATTGCCGGGATCGTCAACCGCGACTCCGCCAGGCTCTATCTCCAGAATGTGTATGAAACTTGGAGTTACAATAACACCGATGAGCGATGGGTGCAGGAGTACATCAACAAAGGGAATGTGCAGTTTCAACTTCCAGTCTTGAACACGGTGAAAGCGCTTGTCGATACATTTCGTTTCTTGTTACAGGGAGCGATCACGTACGATGGTGCGCGCTTCTTCTCGAACTTCAGCGGGCAGAGTTTTTTGTGGCAGGGTGAATATGCAACGCTCATTGGCGGGCTGACCGATCGCGTTCCTTGCACAGCCACGATGGCAAGCCAATTGGGACTGACGATCGCGGACAGCGTTTTGGTTGAGGATGCCTTCGATGGCGACAGCGCCGTGTGGGTGCCGGGTCGGCTCGAAGACTCAGCACACGCCTGGAATCATCCATCGCTCACGGCAGATTCAACCCGGTATCTCGCGATCTGTGACTGGGGGATTCGCGTTCTGTTGCCGCGGTGCAATCCGGGTCGAGCTTACCTTCGGGAAATCACAGACTTCACCGTTCGGCATCGGATGTTTCAACTGAATCTCGCGGGCACGGATGATCTGGATTTCAACTCGCTCCCTTCCCCCCGCGCAGAACTCATTGAGCGGATGCTCCAATTCATGCAGGGAAGGAATCCCGGACGCGTCTGGCACCTCTACGGATGGATGCGCCCCGAACCGTTGATCCAGTGGTTCGCCCACTACGGCGCGAGTTTTCATGAAACGCTCCTGGGCAATCTTTCCTGGCATTCCTCGTTCAAATGGCCGAAGCCTGACGTCTATCAACGTGCTTCGACTGTGCAGGCGGACACCATCCCGGTCCAGAGCAAATACTACGTTGTCTTCATTACCAGC
>JALONE010000086.1 GCA_025455125.1 Bacteroidota bacterium | reverse complement strand
GCTCGCCTATCTTGAATTGGCGCGCGAGCTCCTCGCCCATCACGACGCCGAACAAGCTTCCTCTCCGCAACAGAGCGCCGTGCAAAGTGCTGGATGAAGGTTCGAGGCTCTCTGCTCCAGGCTTTGTGCTCGTGGGCTCATTGGCTTCTTTCCCCTTTTCTTCCTTAATTTATTTTTCCTTCTTTTCCCCCTCGACCCGGATCGTCCATGAGCACCCAAGAACTTCCGAAGACCTACAGCCCGAAAGACGTTGAAGACCGTTGGTATTCCCACTGGGAATCGACCAAGCTCTTCCACGCGGTGGTCAACAAGGATAAGGCCCCGTACACCATCGTCATTCCTCCGCCGAACATCACCGGCATTCTGACGATGGGGCACGTGCTCAACAACACACTGCAGGATATCTTCATCCGGTGGAAGCGGATGCAGGGCTTTGAGGCCTGCTGGATCCCCGGGACCGATCACGCCGGCATCGCCACGCAGAACGCGGTGGAGAAGGCGCTCGCGAAGGAAGGGAAACATCGCACCGACCTCGGCCGTGAGAAGTTCGTCCAGCGGGTGTGGGATTGGAAGGAGCAATACGGCAGCACGATCGTCCGCCAACTTCGCAAGCTTGGCGTCTCATGCGACTGGGAGCGGGAACGATTCACGCTCGATGAAGGCCTCTCGAACGCCGTGAAGGAAGTCTTCATTCGCCTGTTCGACAAGGGACTCATCTATCGTGGAAAGTACATCGTCAACTGGTGTCCCTTCCATCAAACCGCGTTGAGCGACGACGAGGTCGACATGACCGAATCGGGGGGCTCCCTCTATTATGTGAAGTACCCGATCGTCGGTTCGAACGAGTTCGCGGTCGTTGCCACCACACGCCCGGAGACGATGCTCGGCGACACGGCGCTCTGCGTCAACCCGAAGGACGAGCGGTTCAAGCATCTCATCGGAAAGACGGCCATCCTCCCGATCGTGAACCGGAAGCTCCCGATCATCGCGGACGAGTATATCGACACGAGCTTCGGTACGGGGATCATGAAGGTCACGCCGGCTCATGACCCGAACGATTTCATTCTTGGCCAGCGGCATGAGTTGCCGCAGCTGAACGTCTTCGACGAAACTGCGCGGGTGAACGCCTCCGCTCCGAAAGAATATGAGGGGATGGACCGCTTCGAATGCCGCAACAAGCTGGTCGAGGACCTCAAGACGGGCGGATTCCTTGTGAAGGTCGAGCCGTACACGCACAACATCGGTAAATGCTATCGCTGTCACACCGTGGTCGAACCGTGGCTCTCCGACCAGTGGTTCGTGAAGATGAAACCCCTTGCGGCGCCGGCGCTTCGCGTTGTCCATGAGAAGAAAGTGCGCTTTCACCCGGAGCGTTGGGAGAAGGTATACGAACACTGGATGACCAACATCCGCGACTGGTGCATTTCACGTCAGATCTGGTGGGGACACCGCATCCCGGTCTACTATCATCCCGACGGCCGGTACGTTGCGGCGCGGGATGAAGCCGAAGCGCGCCAGAAGCTCGGCATCGGCGCCGACGTCGCCATCCGGCAGGACGAAGATGTGCTTGACACCTGGTTCTCTTCCTGGCTCTGGCCGTTCTCGACGCTCGGTTGGCCTGAAGAGAACGAAGACCTGCGGTACTTCAATCCCACCGACACGCTCGTCACCGGGCCCGACATCATCTTCTTCTGGGTCGCGCGGATGATCATGGCAAATATGGAGTTCATGAAGGGAACGCCGGGGAGGGACGGCAAGCCGCGGAAGAAGGAAGAAGACGTCATCCCGTTCAAGGATGTGTATTTCACCAGCATCATCCGGGATGCGCAGGGACGGAAGATGAGCAAGTCGCTCGGCAACTCTCCTGATCCGCTCGACGTGATCGCGGAATACGGCGCCGACGCACTCCGCTTCACGATCGCCTACCTCGCACCCCTGGGACAGGACGTTCTCTTCTCAACGGAGAAGTGCGAGCTCGGCCGCAACTTCGCGAACAAGATCTGGAACGCCGGCCGGTTTCTGTTGATGAACAAGAAGGAGATCCTCGGCGACGCTCCCATCCGCCTCGACGAACCGCCGAAGCAGCATCTCGACCTTGCCGACCGCTGGATCCTCTCACGGCTGCATCAGACCATCAACACGCTGAATCAGTCGTTGACCGATTTCCGCGTCAACGATGCGACGAAGATCCTGTACGATTTCCTCTGGCACGATTTCTGCGATTGGTATGTGGAACTTGTGAAGACCCGCTTCTACGGCGACGAACCGCTCGAAGTGAAGGAAGCGGTGATCACGCGGGCGCTCTGGGTCTTCGACCAGGCGTTGCGCATGCTCCATCCCGCGATGCCGTTCGTGACCGAAGAACTCTGGCAACATCTGACCGACCGCAACGGACAGTCGATCGTTCGCGCCCCATTCCCCAAGGCCGACATGCACCTGATCAACGCAACGGTTGAGGAAGAACTCGACTTCGTCATGAAGGTGATCGAGGCGGTGCGGAACATCCGGGGGGAACTGAACGTCGCACCGTCGAAATCGATCAATGTCATTCTCGCGCTTCACGGCGATATCGCCGCGCAGTACGAGAACGACCCGGAGTATCTGAAAGCGATGATGAACTATCTCGAGCGACTGGCGAAGGCAAAGACCCAGCCGACCTGGCTGAAACCCGGCGAACGACCGGTTCAGCCCAAGCAGTCAGCCAGCGCCGTGGTCAATGGACAGCAGTTGTACGTTCCGTTGGAGGGATTGATCGATCTCGCCGCCGAGCGGGCGCGGCTTCAGAAAGAGATCGATCGCATCAACAAGCTCATCGAGGGCACGAAACGAAAGCTGGAAAACGAAAGCTTCGTCGCGAAGGCTCCGAAGGAAGTCGTGGAAACCGAACGCGCGAAGCTGAAGGGATTCGGGGACACGGTGGAGAAATTGGAACGCAGCAGAAAAGCCCTGGAATGACGATTTGTGATTTTTGATTGTTGAACGTTGATTGATGTTCCTGCATATCAATCATCAATCGTAATTCAACAATCACAATTGCTTCACCCCCTCCTCCACTTGATCGAACAGCCGATCGACGGGGATTGCTTCTGATCGATCGGCTTCCCCGCCACGAGTGCATCGATCGCTTCCTCTAGTTCCTGCCGCTTCACATTCTCCGGCTCCTTCCAATTGTCGTCCAACCGGCCGTGATAGACCAGCCGCCTGTTCGCATCGTACAGATAGAGGTCGGGGGTGCATTGCGCGTCAAAGGCCTTCGCAACCTTCTGCGTGTCGTCGAAGACGTACGGGAACGGGATCTTCCATTCTTTGATCTTCTCCGCCATGCGCTCCGGGGCGTCGTCCGGATAGTCGGGATTGATGTTCGGATTCACGGCGATGACGTTGACACCGAGCTTCATCGCGTGCATTCCGAGCTTGATCAATCTCGGCCATACCGCAAGCGCGTACGGGCAATGATTGCAGGTGAACGCAACGAGCAACCCCTTCTTGCCGAACGCATAGTCGCTGACCTGGATGACTCCGTCGGGATCACGGAGCACGAATGACGGCATTTCACTGCCGAGCGGGATGGAGATGGATTCGAGAGCCATGGAGGAAAAGAAGGATTTGGTGATTTTCGATTGATGATCTTTGATTTGGTGAATACGGAAATCTACATTTTCCATCTCACATATTCCATTTCATATCTCCCATCTCTTTCTTGCTATTCTACCGAATTTGGGGGAACTTTGACCGATTCCATTGATCACCTTCGTCAACACCATGCGATCACACCAACTCAGCTCTCTCGCCGTTCTCGTCACCGTTTCCTCCCTTCTCTTTGCTCAGCATCCCGCTTCCACCGACCGACCTGCGAACATCGACCATCATCGCGTGTACGATGTGTGCCGCACGCTTGCTTCCGATGAGTTCGGCGGACGATTGACGGGAGATTCCGGGTACACGAAGTCGGCGCAATGGACGGCCGCGATCATGAAGAAGAACGGCGCACTTCCGTTCGATGCGGCAGCCGGATACCTTCAGCCATTCCCCGCACCCTATACCCTTGTCCAATCGGCCGCAATGACCATCTCGATCCCCGGCGCTCCGGAGCGGACATTGAATGCGGGGAAGGATTTCCTGCCTCTATTGTATACAGACAGCGGAACCATCTCCGGATCCATGGTCTTCGTCGGCTGGGGGATCAGCGCACCCGAGCTGGGCTATGACGACTATGCGGGACTGGACGTTCATGGAAAGGTCGTGCTCTGTTTCCGCGGAGTTCCGAATCGGGAGGATTCCGTCTTCCAGCATTATGATGAGCACCGCACTCGGATGCAGACTGCGAAGTCGAAAGGGGCGCTCGCACTCATCTACCTCTATGAAACGCCGATCGCGAATCCCAACGGAGATTTCATCAGCGGTTTCTATCCTTCCATGATCAGTTTCGGCGTGGCGAACGCGCTGCTCAAAGAACGAGGTTGGACCGCCGAAGCGCTCCAGGATTCCCTTTCGCGATCGCGGAATACCCGTTCATTCCCGCTCGCGGCTTCCATCCACTACCGCGTTCAGGCGACGCACCATCCGGATGGGATCGGCTACAACGTGCTCGGCATTCTCGAGGGAAGTGATCCCGAATTGAAGAAGGAGTGCATCATCATCGGCGGACATCTGGACCACTGCGGGACGCACGTCGGACTGACCTTCGCTGGTGCGAGCGACAATGCCAGCGGAAGTGCGGTCGTTCTGGAGATCCTTCAGGCGATGGCGGCCGGACCACGGCCAAAGCGTTCCGTGCTGTTCGCGCTCTTCGGCGGCGAAGAGATGGGATTGCTCGGATCGAAGCACCTCGCCGAACATTTTCCGAAACAGTTCACGCGCTATATTGCGATGCTCAATTTTGATATGGTCGGGACCGGCGATGGCGCCTGGTGCGGCTATAGCGCGTCACCGGAGTGGGTCAAGAGCATCCTCGACCAGGCAGACCGCGACGTGCACATCCTCCGCGGATCTCGCGCCATGGGACGTGTCGGCGTCCGCTCCAGCGATTTCGCACCGTTCTACCTGAAGGGAATTCCATCGTATTCATTCGGCTCCAACGGACCGCACCTGTTCTATCACGAAGCCGGCGACAAGATCTACCGCATCAATCCGGACATGCTGGCCGATATGGCCCGTCTCGGATCGGGCATCGCCCTGCGCATCGCAGATCGATGATGCCGGGGCATCGCTCAGGTTCACTCTGATCATTCAACTCCTCATCACCTGAATCACAGGCTCACCGATGAAACGGAAACCCAAGTTGTACCAGGTCCCGCAGATCAGCTCCGTGCAGGACATGCTGCTGAAATCTGCCGCAACGCACGGCGAGAAGCTCGCGCTTGAAGACCTCAAAGAAACGCCGATTCCCCGCGTCTCGTACGCCGCACTCCTTCGCAATGTTCTCAAATTCGGAACGGCACTCCGCCAACTCGGCATCCCGGAACGGAGCCATATCGCGATCATCGGCGAGAACCGCGTGCAATGGGGCATCGCCTATCTCACCGCGATGTGTTTCAACTACGTCGTCGTTCCCATCGACCGGAACCTGACGCCGAACGAGATCCTGAACATCCTGCACGAATCGGACGCGACGGCCGTTATCTTCTCCGAGACGTTCGATCCGTTGTTCCGCGAGCAACGGCATGCGGTGAAGCAATTGAAGCATTGCATCAGCATGGACCTGCTGGCGGAGAAGAACGGATTCCATTCCATGCCGCAGATGATCGGACAGAGCAAGGGATGCACCGTCGAGGCGCTTCCGCACATCGATCCTAC
>JALONE010000085.1 GCA_025455125.1 Bacteroidota bacterium | reverse complement strand
GGGAAGGCAACGCAGACGATCCCGACAGGAGCACGCGATGCTGCTCGGCCGGCCGGGGCACTCGGAACGCCGGCGGCCACACCGGCACAGCCGGAGGTGGTCGATTCGAGCGAGATCTATGCGAAGCTCCGGGAGATCACCATTTCCAGCATCTTCTTCGAGGTGAATCAAACGAAGTTGTCGCAGGTCGGCGCACGGTTCTCCATCTTCCGCGGACGAGACCTGAACCTCGGCATCGAGTTCGATGGGACGAAGAAGATCGAGACCCCCATTTTCGGGGCATCGCTCAGCCCGACGAACCCGAAGCTGGCCGTGGATATCAACGCCGGGCTCAGTCTCATTGAGAGCAATCAACTCGGTGAGGTGATCGCCCGTCCGCAGGTCACCGTACGTTCGACCGCCTCCGCGCGGATTCAGGTCGGTACGGATTTCAGCACGCGGGAAAAGGATTTTTCAGGAAATATCGTTGAGAAGTTCTATTCTACGGGGACGATCCTCACGGTTCGGCCGAAGGTCTATACCGTCGGAGATGTGGAGTTCATCGATCTCCAGTATTCCATCGAGCGAAGCACCGTGACGCCGGGCGAGGTGACGACGCTGATCAACAAAACACTCGCATCCGGATCGCTCAGCCTCTTGAACGGAGAGGAATCGTACGTCGGCGGCATGTTCTCGAATGAGGAGATCGTTCTTCGGGAGGGGGTGCCGTTTTTGAAGGACCTGCCATGGTGGGTGTTCGGCCTTCGGTATCTTTTCGGTTATGACTCGAAGCAGATCAATCGGAAAGAACTGATCGTATTGCTCAAGGCGGAGATGTTGCCGCTTGTCGGGGAGCGGGCGGCTCGGCCTTCGCGGAAGGACATGATGCAGGAACGGCTGCGGGAGAATCAACAAGAATTGGAAAAGCGTTCACGGTTGAAAAATGAGAAACCCTAGTGTCGGCGCATTAGAGCAGACGGAGAGATCCCATGAAGAATAGATGGTTACGAGCAATGTTTGTCCTCCTGATCGGGATTCTTCCGATCGGTTGCGAGAGCCCATCGGAAACGGCCACGCCAGACACGCCCGGGGCCGAACCGCCGATCCAGATCCCTGCGACGGCCAAGTATCCGGCTCAGGTGGTGCTGGCGAGCGTCACATCGCCCGACCTCGCCATCTCGGGGACTGGCGCTGTTGAGAACACGGTCGTGACGTACGAAGTGCGTGATTCGCTCGGTGCTCCGGTTGGGGACGGGATCCCGATGTACTACTCCTTCGAGTTCTATCCGAACTCGTTTACGATGGTGGGAACGGCTCCCCGGTTGATGCCCCCATCGGCAAGCACAGACGTCGCGGGTCGGGTTTCCGTTACGGTGTTGAGCGGCACACAAGCGGGAGTGGTTCAACTCAGCGCACGGATTCCTCTTGGCACGCGTACGATCTCTTCGGCCCCTGTCCGTATTACCGTCCACGCCGGATTCCCGGACCAGGCGCATTTCACGCTCGCTGCCGCGCAGTATAATTTCCCTGGACTTGATATCAACTATATCTCCGACAAGATCACGGTCCTCGTCGGTGATAAGTTCAGCAATCCCGTCGTTTCAGGAACGGCAGTGTTGTTCAATACATCGCACGGCGTCATCACGACTGGCGACGGATTGGCAGGCCTGACCGACGACGACGGCTTCGTCAGCAAGTTCCTCTATTCAGCGAATCCTCGTCCCGAAGGATCAATTGCCTACTGGGGCAACGGATTCTCGTATGTCTATGCGCGCACGAAGGGGGAAGGCGGAGCGGAGATCCTTGATTCGATTCGCATTCTCTGGTCCGGAGCGCCGGTACTTGTCACGGATCCGTCTAATCCAACCTCGTTCGCCATCACGAATGGGGGCACCGCCGGTCCATGGAACTTCCAGATCGTCGACCGCTACGGTCATCCTGTGTCGGAAGGGATGACGATCAACATCACGGGCGAAGCATTGAAGTTCTTCGGCAATGCCGTTGACTTCAGGATGCCGGATACGCAGTCGAATGGTCAAGGCTTGACGGACTTCTCCTTCACGGCGTCCGATGCGGATGCCCTGACCGCGTCTATCCCGCCGACGCCTTCGGCGATCACCATTACCATTACACATCCGGTGTACCGAGGGATCAAGGCGGTTCTTGCCCGGGGAACCGTGCAGTGATTGGTTGAAAATGATGTATGCACAGACGTCCCGTTCAGCGCTGCTGGACGGGACGTCTCGCTTATGCGGGACAGACTCAGAAGCGTTGGAGGACGCCGCGGAAGGCATTCCGCGTCCGGTCAAGCAGTCGTAGCGTATGAGCGGTAGACAGGAAGGCTGTTTCCCAGGGAGAAGCGGGGAGATAGATTCCTTGTTCAAGCATCGCGTTGAAGAATTGTGCGTACCGGTGCGTATCGATCCTTGTTGCGCTAGCATAGTCCGTTACCGGACTTGACGAGAACGCAAGGGACCACATCGACCCGACGCGGTTCATGTGGGCGCGTATGCCTCGGCGGTCACATTCCTCTTGGAGCAGTGCCTGAAGCCGGGCCGACGATTCCTCCAGCCTGCGATAGAGAAGTTTGTGCGTCATGATAATGCGCAGCGTTTCCAATCCTGCCGCCATCGCGAGCGGATTCCCCGAGAAAGAACCCGTCTGCTCCATCGGTCCTGTCGGCGCCACCGCATGCATGATATCCCGCCGGCCTCCATACGCGCCGATCGAGAGCCCACCGCCGAGGATCTTCCCCAATACCGTCAGATCCGGTTTCACGTCGTACAATTCCTGAGCCCCTCCAAGCGAGACGCGGAACCCCGTCGTCACCTCGTCGAAGATCAGCAACGCGCCGCTGCCTGCACACAGGGCACGAACGCCCTCAAGGAATCCCGGTGCTGGTGGGATGCAGCCGAGATGCGCGGCGACCGGCTCGACGACCACGGCGGCGATCGCATTTGGGTGCTCGCGGAAGAGCGTCTCGACGCTGCCGAGATCGTTGAACGAAGCAACAAGGTGATCAACCCGGAAGGAATCGGGGATGCCGGTCCCTTTACGGTGAGGCTGGGGCGCGGCCAGCAACGGCTGCCGGGACGCAACCGTATCAGCGTGTCCGTGATAGCATCCCTCGAATGTGATGATCTTCGGCCGAGAGGTGAACGCCCGTGCTAACCGGACGGCGCTCATGACCGCTTCGGTGCCCGAGCTGACCAAGCGGACCATCTCCACCGATGGCATAACGCGTGATATGAGTTCAGCAAGCCGCAGTTCCAGTTCGCATGGGGCGGCATAGTTCGTCCCCTGCTTGGAGGCTGTTCTGATCGCCTTCAGAATCCCGGGATTCGCGTGTCCCAATAGCATCTGTCCCCGCGCTCCCGAATAGTCGATGAATTTGTTCCCGTCGACGTCCCAGAGGAACGCCGCGCTTGCCTTGCGGATGAACAGCGGAGAACGAGCTACATCCCGGAATGCACGGTCGGCGGAATTGACGCCGCCGGGGATGACGGATTGCGCCCTGTGGAGGAGACGGTTCGAGCGTGTTGTGCGTCGCATGGAAGATTCCTTCATGCCGGACCGCTGACAGATGCGTGCTTGCGCACGTGCGCCGCTGCGCGTGTCTTGCCCAGGCGGTCCAGAAGTGCAGCATACGCCGACCAGGATTCGGCGTCGGCGGGGTTCTCGCTGATCGCGCGTTCCATTTCGTCGAGTGCTTCCTCGGGGAGTTCGATGGCTTCGTACTCCCGTGCGATGGCGAAGCGGATGTCGCGCCGTTCGCGGGGATCGGTGACCGTCTTCAGCCGCGTAGCCTCTCGTGTGATGCGCCGGAAGCTCGCGACAACGGGATTCGAGGCGTCCATCCGCTCGAGCGTCCCAAGCCTTCGCGCTGCTCCTGTGGAGTCGCCGAGTTGGATCCCGTAGTGCCACGTCCATAACAATCCTGTGAAGAATGTGGAATCCGTCCGGACGATGTCCTGGAGCAATGCGTACGATTGATAGGAGTATCCCAGGTCCCAATAGAGCCGAGCCACGTCGTACAACTGCATCGCCCGTTGCTGCGGGACGCGGATGCGGCGTCCGAACCTTGCGGCGTTCATCGCGTCAATGTGTTGGCGTGCCGCCCAGAGATACGTCGTGGCGCGGGCCGTGGAGAACATGCGACCGAGGACTTGGACGGCTTGCGCCGAGTCCTCACGAAACGTGTTCAGCAGCAAGCGCTGGAAAAGAATCAGCGGCTGCTGCGGCATGAACGCTTCTGCCCGCTGGAACGCTGAATCTGCGAGCGCATACCGGTGATGAAGCATGTCCCAGCGCCCCTTGCGGAGGAGTCCTGCAGCAGTCGTCGTGTCGAACTGGAAGGTCCATCCCAAACGATCCGCTTGCGGCGTGAGCCACCGCGAATGGATGCGGAAGACATGGAGGTTGGCGACGGAGTGGATCGGCTCGAACCGAAAACGTCTCGACTCTGCCATGGCGAACTCGTACGACGTGATGTTCTCCCAGATCCCGACGGCAACAAGATACTCTGCGCCGTTCTCGCGGAGCATGCGCTCGAAGATCGGGAGCGGAACGCCCGCATTGATCTCGAGAACCTTGCGCGGGGCGATGAAGGGAACGATCTCTTTCGCAGAACAGGCAATCACGGCATCATCCGGCACATGCGCCTGGATCCAGGCGCCGAGCAATCCCCAGGGCTCGCTGAAGTACGTCCGAAACATGTCGCGTGTATGCGTCCGGTCGTGGAACGCACCCGGATCCGATCGATAGGCGACGTTCGTTGCGAGGATCTCGGCGATGCAGACGTAATTGGGGAACAGCAGAACAGCCGCGGTCACTGGGGCAAATCGCGCATGCGCACGAAGCCGATGCAGGAACGGGCGCAGCATGAGCCAGCGGATGGACAGGAACGCCGTGTAGATCATCAGCGGGAGCAGCGGAAGCAGGAACCGGACGTCGTGGATGGGATAGGTGAGCACGATGCCGAGATAGCCGAGGAGAAAGAGAAGTCGCGCCGGTCCGGCGGGCGCGGTGCGGACGTCCAGGATGACACCGCCGACCATGAGCGGCGTGACCAGAGCCATGACGATGAACCGAACGTCGCCGACAAGATTGACGACGGTCCGGAAGAAGTCGGAGGGAAGAGTGACCAGCGTCGTGGGGACAGAATAGAACAGCATTCCCCCCAACTGCGATCCGAATCCCTGAATGTTGAGCCACAGGCGCGTCAGCATCTCCATCGCGAGCGGTGCGTCCGGCGGCGTCACGACATGCTCGAACACGAACCGGAGATTCGTACTTTGGGAGGTTAGAGGCGTTCCGACGAGTACGAGATTCCGGAAAAGCCACACGCCATACAACGCAGCTGCTCCGCCGATCACGAGCGCGGCTCGCCCGGGTTCGCGACGGATGAAGAAAAGAAGGGAGACCGCGATGACCAGCATGACCGCCACCTCGCGCAACAACATCACCACGGAGAGGAGCGCGACCAGGATCACAAGCGAGCGTTTGTCCGAAGGATCTTCCGTTATGCGGTCCAACAATATGAATGCCCACATCAGAACGCACAGGAAGGGGGCTTCCGAAAGGACCTCGGTCGAAAGCACGAGAGTCATGGGATTGAACGCGAGGAGCATCGTGCCGGCGAGCGCCGTTGAGGCGGAGAATGTCCGGCGTAGCCATTGATGGAACAGGAACAACGCCAGGACGCCCCACAGCAGGGTCCAGATCTTCGCTGCGGAGAGCGAAAGCGGGAAGAGAACGAGTGACGGTGCTAGAACCACCGGACGTGACCGTGAGCAATAGAATTCCCCCAGATCAGATAGCGCGAGCTGTCCGTATAGAGCGAAAGGTCGTTCACACGCAGAAGGCCAAGAACGAAGAAGATGGCAAGGACGGCAAGCAGGAGACCGTGTGTGCGAAGAAATGGACTCATGAATTCCCCAGGGAGGTTTTCGAGAGGCGAAAGACACCGTCGAGCATCGGCTCCGTCAGTCTTCCGGTGAATGTATTCTGTTGGCTGGGATGATAGGATCCGATCAAGACGAGCGCCTCATTCAACCGAACGACCGTGCCGTGGGCGAACACAGGCCTGTGCCGAAGGTTATGCCGACCGAGTTCGCGGGTCGCATCAACTGAGGCGTCAAAGGCGATTCTGCCCAGCGCGACGATTACCCGAAGCCGGCGCAGGGCCCTTAATTCCTCGAGGAAAAATGGCCTGCAGGCATGCAATTCTTCCGGCAACAACTTGTTTTGAGGCGGCGCGCAGCGACACGTTGCAGTAATATAGCAATTTCTCAGGAGCATTCCGTCGTTCCGGTCGACGGAGATATCCTGGTTCGCAAACCCCGCGCGATGGAGCGCGCGGTACAGCCAGTCCCCGCTCCGATCGCCGGTGAACATCCTACCGGTGCGATTGCCGCCATGAGCCGCCGGCGCGAGTCCGACGATGAGAAGCTGCGCGCGCGGGTCGCCGAAACCGGGGACAGGCTTGCCCCAGTATTTGCACTCGGCAAAGCGTCGCACTTTTGCTCGCGCGGCCGCTTCACGCCATGCAACGAGACGCGGACAGCGTCGGCATCGGATCACGCGTCGGTCGATGGACGGAAAAGGGGAATCGGGTGTGTGCATCAGGCGAGCTGCCGGAGGAATTCCTCGAGGGCCTCGTTGAACAACTCGGGCCGCTCGAGATTGCTCATGTGGCCCGCACCGGCGAACAACCGCAGGCCGGATCCGGCGATCCGTTCATGGAGGGCGCGCATCGTGGCTGGCGGGGTCAAGGCGTCAAGCTCGCCCACCAGGACAAGAGTCGGAACCGTGATGGACGCAAGGGCCGCCGTCGTATCGGTCCGCGCGCCGAGCGCCATCAACGCGCCGCAGATGCCTCGGGGATCGTTCGCGTTTATCAGACGCTTGATGAGTTCGATCGCCTCGTGCCGCGTCTGGAATGTTTCCGCGGCGAAGATCGTCTTCACGAATTCCTGTGCGAACGCGCCGACCCCCGCCGTCTGGATTTGACGAAGCCGGGCGGCGCGATTGACTTT
>JALONE010000084.1 GCA_025455125.1 Bacteroidota bacterium | reverse complement strand
CCGTTGGTGATCTTCATCTTGAGCATGAACACGCCAAGACCGTAGCTCTCGCACCAGGAACTGGCGGCGTCGCGATTCATGGTCAACATGTTCTCGAGCGAGCCGGACTGAAGAACCTTACCGCGAAACAGGGCGTCGCACCACATCGCCAATTCGCCTGCTGTCGTGAAGACTCCCGACGAACCGTACGTGATGCTTTCGTGTGAGGTACGCGGCAGGAAGGTGATGTCGCGAACTCGTCCTTCCTTCTCGAAGTTGTCCCCCCAGACGTGCGCCAATTGGTCTGATGGGATCGAATCCTCCATTGAGAGATACGTGTTCCGAAGACCGAGTGGTTTCCACAGGCGTTCTCGGAATTCCTGCGCAAGCGTCGAACCGGTTGCCTTGGTCGCGATCATCGCGAGGAGGAGGTAATTCGTGTTCGAGTAGCGGAATCCTTTGCCGGGAGCAAAGTGCGGTTCCTTCAAATAGGAGAGAACCACCTCTGGGGAGAAATTGCTGTCGCGGTGTGCGATCAGATCATCCCAGATCTTCTGGTTCTCCCAGAACATGAAGATGCCGCTTGTGTGTCCAAGCAGCTGTCTGATCGTGATTGTGGTGTCAATGTGCGGATAGGAGGGGAGCCAGGCGTGGAGAGGATCTTCGAGCGATAAGAGGCCTTCCTCGGCCAAACGAAGGGTGAGCGCAGCGACGAAGTTCTTCGTGATGCTCCCGGTTGCGAAGAGCATGTCCGGATGCATCGCCACCGAATCATGCGAGAATCCGACGGCAACGCGGTGGAGCGTGCCGTCAGGGAGCATGATGGCGACAGAAGCACCTTTCACGTCGTACTGCTCGAGGCGATCGGCCAACGCCTCATGCACCTGTTCGTCGAGCGGACGAAGATCAGGAGAACAGGACGCGAGAGCGAGGATCAGAACGATGAGTAGGTGAGGTCCATTTCTTGGCGAGTGTCCCATGGTCAACCTCTATCGCTAAACTAGAGACTGGGGAGGGAAGAAGCAAATGCCATTTCGGATTGCAGATTGATGATTGCGGAATGAAGGCGTTATTCGACATGTCCACGCAGGCGGCGTCTGAGGATTTTCAGGGCTTTCGTCATCTGGTTTTCGACGGTCTTGACACTGATGCCCAGCTGTGCGCTGATTTCCGCGTTGCTGAATCCCTCCATTCGGCTCAGGAGGAAGACGTCGCGGCACTTGTCCGGAATGTCCCGTTCAACGATCTCGCGAATCTCCTCTTCCAGCAATCGTGCTCGGGTGGCATGCTCGGGGTCCTCGGCTGAAGGATTCAAGTTTGCGGGGATTTCATACTCAAGCCGCCTCCGCACATCCCGATGCTTTGCCTGATCCCGCGCGATGTTCCTGCTGATGCGAAAGAGGAGCGCGAGGACTGGAAGGTCCGGCCGAAGGGACGAACGGTGATTCCAGACTCGCAAAAATGTCTCTTGAACGATGTCGTGCGCAGAATCCGGATCGCGTGTGCTAAGCAGCGCATAACGAAACAGGATCGGCTGATACTGTTCAAAGAGGGAACGAAGTGCGTCCCGATCCGAATGCCGGATCCGTTCAACTACCAACGCCTCTTCCGCTCTGTCTGCTGTCTGCCTCATTGCTCTTGAAAATAGAAACAATCCTCGGCAGGTGCAATTTGAGCCAAACGTATTGAATGGATTACGTGATGACGACATAGGGGGAATAGGGGAGATGATCGTTATACTTATGACATGAATCGAGCGTTCTTGATACTCCTCATTCTTGGTTCTTTGGCCGCCTGCACGGAGTCCCCGACAGATTCCATGCCAAGTGGCGCCTACTCGTACATGAGCTTCGACTCATCGGGCACGGCGATCGTCAAGGGGTGGTTCACGCTTACGATGACCGATTCCTCCCATGTGACAGGCGAGTGGAACTTCATGGAGATCGTAGAATCAACAGAAAGCTCGCTGCAGACAGGGCACGGTGCGCTGGCAGGCGGCTTCTCGAATGGCAGGTTGATCGTCGATCTGCACCCGGACTATCGCGATAATAATCTCTTGCTTATCGGAACGGTGGACGGGACGGGGTATTCCGGCAGATGGGAATGGATCTCCTTTGCCGGCGTCTCGAATTATGGGACGTTTCACGCACAAAGGCGGTGAATCTCATGAACCGACTTTTCTATTCGTTGTTTGGCATCCCCCCCTCGGAGGGAGATCACGATGCACGGAACGAGAATATTGACAACGCCGTGCAGGAAGCGATGGGCAACGTTCGCGATGCAGACCCTGAGACGCCTCAGCAATGGGCGCGGCTGCAGAGTTCGCTCGCGCAGGGTTCTACGAACGTCATTCCTGTGCGGAATCGACTGGTTCCCCGGGTGGCATTCGCGGTCGCCGCAGTTGCGCTGATCGCGGCGGGTGCCTTTCTGTACTACACGCCGACGCAGAGCGTTCCGGAGCGCATCGCAACTGGACGGGGAGAGCAACAGCAGGTCTCCCTCGCGGACGGATCGGAGGTGCGGCTGCACCACACATCGGAACTCGTTGTTGACCGCATACAGTCTGGAGCGCCTCGTCACGTTTCGCTGAGCGGGGAAGCATTCTTCCGCGTCCGTCGAAATGACACCCCCTTTGTTATCACTGCGGATCGGGCGACCGTTGAGGTTCTTGGCACGGAATTCAATGTCCGCGTTCGCGATGATGTGGTCGAGGTTGCCGTGAAAAGCGGTACAGTGAAGGTCCGATCCGCGGACAGTTCCATCATCCTTACGCAGAGCCAGATCGGCGTGATGCATGCAAATGTACCGCCGCAGTATGCCGGGACGATCCCAGCAGAGGACTATCCGGGATGGATGAGCGGGAAGCTCTTTCTGAACAAGACAACCCTCGCGGATGCGTGCCGCGAGATCGAACTGCGGTTCAATGCGACGATCGTGATCGCAGATATCCAGATGCAGGGGACGGAAATGAACGGTGTTTTGGATGCCCGAACGGCGCGCTCTGCAGTCGTCGCGCTCTGCGAAGTGACGCACACACGGTTCATGCGGGATGGCAATGCATTCAGGATCTACTAAGATGCTTGCGCGCAGGCTGCATCAGGCTGTGGCGAGATCGATCGCCTGCAGTGTGATCCTCCTGATGGGAGTCACCGGGGTCAATGCGCAGGAACAGTCGATCCGACATTCGTTTCAATTCCGCGACATGGAACTTCGCTCTGCTCTCGATTCGCTGATGCAATGGTATCGCATGCGGATCGTCTCGCTCGAAGCAGATATCGCGGGAAGGCGAACGAACGCCGAATGCACAAATTGCCGCGCTGAAGAAGCGCTTCGCAGCCTCCTTCGGCCGGAAGGGCTTGCGTGGACCGTCATCGAAGGCCAGATCATCGTTCAGCGCGAACCATCGGAGGCAACGCGGTCTGCCGCGACGCTTGCTGGCATAATCCGGGATTCCCTCACGGGCGAAGGCGTGGTTGCTGCGAGCGTTCTGCTCATTTCTCAAAGCGAACGAGAACGAGCCGACAGCGTCTATCGCTGGTGCTCGACGAATCCGTTCGGCTTCTTCTCGCTGCGCAATGTTCGTCCGGGTGATTATCTGTTGCATGTCCGCCGCTTGGGGTATGGGACGCGGATCGAGCGGGTTCATGTTGAACCGGGTTCGAATGTCTGTGGTCTCACCTTGGTCGAACAAGGTCTCGTTCATCAGGATGTGACCATCGAGGGACAGCGTTCGGCGTTTTCTGCTCTGAGCAGCGTCTCACGCGGCGTGTACATCCGCGCAACCCCTGGCGATCAGAATCAATACATGCTGGAAGGGGCGCGTATCTACAATCCTGTCCACTTCGGCGGGATCATGAGCGCGTTCAACGGGGATGCATTGCGCGATGTGCAGGCACTCGCCGGAGGTGTGCCGCCGTACTACGGAGGACGCATCGGAGGGATCCTCGATGTCTCGCTCCGGGACGGATCTGAGGAGATCGCTGGGACTGCCACCGTCGGATCGTTCGGATCGGCTGTTCTGCTGGAGGGGCCTGCCCTGGAGAAGACCACGTTCGTACTCTCAGGCCGGCACGGATACCCTGATCTTCTGTTCCCGCACCTTGCCACTGATGCTCGGCCGAGCGATCAGCGATCCATCGAAGTGATCGGCAAGTTGACGCATCACATGGCGAACGATCAACGACTCGCTCTCAGCGCCTTCTTCGGTCGCGATTCGTACAATTCCGGCGCATACGGGCTTCTCACCTCGCTTACAAATTCGCTTCGATGGGACAATGCCGCCATGAATCTCCGGTGGACCGGCGTGGTTTCGCCGTCTCTCTTCTTCCAAGCAGCGGCCGTCTACACGCGGTACGGCTTCGACGCGAGTCATCGTCTGAGTAATGCGGGTATGTCAATGCAATCCTTCCTGTCGGACTATCGGATCGAGGATATCGCAGTACGGGCTCACGCGGAGTACTTTTACGACGAATACCACACGGCACTTGGCGGCGTTGAATTGGTCCGGCATCGAATCGAGGGGCGCATCGATGCATTCTCCAGTCAGATCGCGCCGATGACGTTCGATAGCCGCTCACCGGTGGAACTTGCGGTCTATGTTCAGGATCAATGGCGGCTGGTTCCATCTGTGTTGGCGGAGATCGGGGCGCGTGCAACGTCGTTCCTTTCGGATCAGGGCGCCCTGTCCGCCGTCGATCCCCGATTCTCGCTCTCAGCGTCGCTGAGCGACGATCTCCGTCTGACTTCCTCGTTCTCGGCGGTGACGCAGTTCGTGCATCCGTACCGCAACAGCGGCATCTTTCTCTTCTATCCCTCCATCTTTCTGTATCCGTCGACGGACAAGGTCCGACCGTCGACATCACTCCAAATCTCTCTCGGACTGGAACGGCATTTTGAGGAAGCTCGCTATCGCGTCGCGCTTGAAACGTACTATCGGACAACGCAGAAGCTTCACGAATTCGTGTACGATTCTGTGATGACAAGTTCTCTCACTGATGCGCTCTTGCTTGGGGATGGCGATGTGTATGGTGCGGAAGTCACGCTGGAGAAGCGGGTGGGCGATGTTGCCGGCACGGTTCGTTATGGATACTCGTGGGCCAGCAACAGGTTCTCAGAGTTGAATGCCGGCAATGCATTCCGCCCCCGGTTCGACCGGCGGCACGAGTTGTTCTTCATGTTCACGTATTCGCCATCGGAAACCTGGACGATGAGCGCGGTGGGCCTGATCACGGCGAACCGGCTTCAACTCTTTGAGCCAACCGGTCTCTCCGAGGCTCAATCGGCCGAGCATCAGCAGTCCCGGATCGTTCCACATCCCCGGCGCGGCGAAGCTTGAGAACCGCCCCTGATCGAAGCCTGCTTCAGCGACGCTCGTCCAGTCGTCCGTGAGCTCGGGCGCCGTGCGCCAGAAGTTGGCTCCGACGGTCCCGCCCCAGGACGCCACCTCGGCGTTGCCCTCCTGGCCGAGGCCGAAGACGATGTCCCGATCGGTCCCGTCGAGGGCCACGCGCATGACGCGGAACGGGCGTTCCTGCGCGTCCTGCGAGAGATCCTTGCCGGCGACGTCGCCGTAGCTGCACCAGTCGTAGCGCACCAGGTCGACGCCCCAGCGGGCGAAGGTGCGGGCGTCCTCCTCCTCGTGCAGATAGCTGCCCTCGCGGCCCGAGCAGCTCTTGGGGCCGGCGGAGCTGACGAGGCCGAGCTTGAGGCCGCGGGCGTGAACAGACGCGGCGAGGGCCGCCATGTCGGAGAAGCCTGCGGCAGGCCGGATCTGCCCCTTTTCGTCTCGCCCGCCCTGCCAGCCGTCCTCGACGAGGAGGTACGAGAAACCCTTGGCG
>JALONE010000083.1 GCA_025455125.1 Bacteroidota bacterium | reverse complement strand
ACCCCGTTCATCTCCGCAAGACCATCGCGAAGTTGCCGCTGAGCGGGATCGGGATATCGGTTCAGAGGAACGCCGTCCCAGGTGACGGAACTGCCGAATGCGTTCTCATTCGCATCCAGAAGAATGCCGGAGACATGGTCCTGCCGCGCGCTTCGGTAAGGCTTCAGCGCTCGGATGTTTGGTCGGACAAGATGATCGATCGTGGAGATCACGGGCACACTGTTGCCACCCCAGAAAGTGTCATGATACAAGAGCGTCAATCTGAGCTTGTCGAAGATTGGCGCTCAAGAGAGAGAACGGCCTGATTACGATGCTATATCCAGTCGAAATAAAACAGATGTCGCGTGCGCAGGCAAACCTTCCGCTTCTGCAAGTGTGACGACCGCGGGCGCGATGGCGCTCAGACCGTCGCGGCTCAAAGACTGAAACGTGACATGCTTCTGAAAACTTGCAAGCGAAAGACCGCCGGTCGACCTCGCAGTTCCATTCGTTGGCAAGGTGTGATTCGTTCCGGACGCATAGTCGCCGACCGCAACAGGGGACCACGAACCGATGAACACCGATCCCGCATTGCGGACATCGCTCGCGAGCGGCAAGGCGTTGCGTGTATTGATCAGCAAGTGCTCGGGGGCGTAGTCATTTGAGATATTCATCGCTTCGTCGAGCGTTTGCACGACCAACAGTTTCACATGCTCAAGCGACTGACGAACAACGGCGTAGCGGCCTCCGCGTTCCGATGCGTCCTTTAGTTCGTTCGCCACTCCGTTCGCGAGAACGCCGCTGGTCGTCACGAGGACCGCCTGCGCATCCGCATCATGCTCCGCCTGCGAAAGGAGGTCCCAGGCGACGGCGCGGGCATCGGCCGTCTCATCCGCGATCACCAGCACCTCCGATGGTCCCGCAAGCATGTCGATAGCACAACCATTCGGATCAATCGAGACCAGTTGTTTTGCAGCCGCGACGAACCTATTTCCCGGACCGAATATCTTGTCCACGCGCTCGATGCTCTTCGTTCCGTACGCCAACGCCGCGATCGCCTGAACCCCGCCGACAGCATAGACCTCGGTGATACCGAGGAATGCGGCGACGGCAGCTACTGTTCGATCAATGCGTCCGTCCCGTTTCGGGGGCGAGCAGAGAACGATCCGCCGACATCCTGCCAGTGTCGCGGGAACACCAAGCATGAGGGCGGTAGAGGGAAGGGGTGCACTCCCCGCGGGGACATACAATCCCACGGCATCGATCGGACGCGCTTCTCGCCAGCACACAACACCCGGCATCGTTTCGACCTTTGCGGATGACTGCATTTGTGCCGCATGAAACGCACGAATATTGGCCGCAGCCGTCTCAAGCGCCTGACGGAGTTCTGAGGAGATCTCCGCGAGTGACGACTCCAAGTACGATCGCGGGACCACAAATTCTTCGACGCTCACGCTGTCGAAGCGGCGCGAGTACTCACGCACTGCTTCATCGCCACGCTCCTTCACATCGCGACAGATGGTCCGAACGGAATCCATGTCGCCAGTGGACGAGCCGGAAGCGCGTGCAAGGAGCTCGCGAATCGCTGCGCGCGCATAGGATGACACATCGATCGGTTTCATCGGATGATCGTCTCGATCGGTGTGACGATGATGTCGGATGCGCCGGCCTTCTTCAGGTTCTCCATCACGTCCCAGAAGACATCTTCCGCCACCACAGAATGGACGGCGACCATGCCGGAGTCAGCCAGCGGAACGACCGTCGGGCTCTTCAGGCTCGGGATGATCCGTTTCAGATGAGGAACCGCCTTCGCGGGGGCATTCATCATGAGATAGCGCTTGCCGCGTGCTTCCAGATATCCGCGGGCGCGGATCAGCAGGCGTTCAATATCGGCCTTCTTCGCTTTCTCTTGGAGCGACCGTCGGTTCGCAATCAGCACCGCTTCTGATTCGAGAACGGTCAACAGAGGACGGAGACCGTTCATGCGCGCCGTGCTTCCGGTCGAGACGATGTCGCAGATGGCATCGGCCACATCGAGCGTCGGAGCCAATTCGACCGACCCCGAGAGCTTGATGATCTCCGCGTTCACTCCTTGCTCAGTCAGAAACCGTTGCAGAATTCCCGGATACGTCGTGCCGATGCGTTTTCGTTTCAGGTCCCGCGTCGCGCGTATCGTCGACCGCTGGGGAACGCTGATCATCAGCCGACAACGTCCGAACCCCAGAGGAAGCAGTTCCTTCACACGGGTCTTCTTCTCCCGAAGGATGTTCTGTCCCACAATGCCCAGGTCGGCAACGCCGTCCTGCACGTACTCAGGAATATCGTCGTCCCGGATGGCGAGAATGTCGAGCGGGAAATTCCGTGACGGGGAATAGAGGCTTTGCTTTTGGAATTCGAATTCCAGTCCGCAGGCGCGGAGCAAGCCGATCGATTCATCGGTCAGGCGTCCGCTGCGCTGCAGCGCGATCTTCAAACGTCCGTTGGTTGCAAGCATACTTTACTCTGATAAAGTGTTTCGTCAAAAAAAATGTCGTCTGCGTTCATCACTCTGATTGCCGTCCTCGGACGCGCTTGAGCATCATCGCATAGCCGCCGCGGCCTTGCTTGAGCCATTGTGCCACGCGCGCGATCGTGCGGGAACTGAGTCCGGTCCGTTGCTCGATCTCCGTGTACGGAACGCCGTTCGCCAGCATCTGCGCGGCGGACCACCGTTCCGCCATCTCGCGGATCTCGGTCTCCGTCAGCAGGTCCCGGAAGAACTTGCGGCATTCTTCCACGGATTCCAGCCGAAGCACTGCCTCGTACAGGTCGTCGATCTCTTTGGGGGTTGGGCGCTTCATACTTTACTTAGATAAAGTAGGAAGAAGGACAATGAATGTCAAGGGGACTGAAGATTATTGATTATTGATCTTTGATTGGTGATCGGATGGGACTTTGCTTTTTGCGTCTTGGCTTTCTATGTTGTGGTATGATCACCTTTGACGATATTCTGGCGGCGGAGCGGGTGGTTCGGCCCGTGGTCCACCGCACTCCCCTTCTTTCCTCCTCCACCTTCAACGCATATTGCGGAAATCGGGTCTTTTTGAAGGCCGAGAATCTGCAGCGTATCGGGGCATTCAAGATCCGCGGCGCCTACAATAAGATCGCTTCGCTTTCTCCCGAGGAACGACAACGGGGGATTGTTGCGCATTCCTCGGGAAACCATGCCCAAGGGGCTGCCCTGGCGGCGAAACTCCTTGGCGTTCGGGCGGTGGTGATCATGCCAAAGAACAGTCCGGCAGTGAAAGCCGATGCTACGCGCGGTTATGGCGCTGAGGTTGTATTCTGCGAGAACTCCCTCGACGACCGGGAACGGGTCGCAAAACGCTACGCCGATGAGCAGGGACTTGTCCCGGTCCATCCCTTCAACGACGACAAGATCATCGCCGGCCAGGGAACCGCGACACTCGAGGTCGGCGACGAACTGAAGACGCTCGACTATCTCTTTGTTCCGGTCGGCGGAGGAGGACTGATCGGCGGAAGCGCCGTCGCCGCGAAACATCTCTGGCCCGGCGTAAAGGTCATCGGCGTGGAGACCGAACCCGCAAACGACGCTCAGCGTTCCCTGCGCGGCGGTTCGATCGTCCGGATCGATCCCCCCGACACGATCGCGGACGGCATGCGCACGCAGGCGGTCGGAACGCGCAACTTCGAGATCATGCAGAAGCACGTGGACGACATCGTGACGGTCACGGATGCGCAGGTGCTGGAGATGATGCGTTTCTTGTTTGAGCGGATGAAGACGGTGGCCGAACCGACGGGAGCTGTCGCGCCGGCGGCGGTGTATCACAATGTGCTGGGGTTGAGCGACAAGACGGTGTGTGCGATCATCAGCGGAGGGAATGTGGAGGCGGAGATGATCAGGCGGATCTATGCTTGAATCTCCCGAAGGTTCCCTTCAGCTCATTTAAGTCATACATGAAGGGAACCTTCATGTGCAACCTGCTCATCACGTTCTTTTGCAAGATCGCTCTTCCTCCCGTTTCACGCAAGCAAATTCCACATGCACTCCTGGTAATTCATCATCCATTTCTGGTCCGTTCCCTTGCTCGTCTCAGAACAATTCCCTAAGTTTCGAAGCACTCGATCAACAACCACGGATTTCCATGAAACTCATCGCCTGCATCAACCACGTCCCCGATACGGCAGCTAAGATCAACGTCGCCGGCGACGCCAAGTCGATCGACAAGACCGGCGTCACGTTCGTCCTGAACCCCTACGACGAATTCGCTCTCGAGGAATGCCTCCGCCTGAAGGAGAAGAACGGCGGAGAAGTGATCGCCGTCTCCCTCGGCACCGATGCACACAAGGAAACACTTCGCAAAGCCCTCGCCATGGGAGTCGACAAGGCTGTCCTGCTGAAGGATGACTCGCCGCGCGATTCCTTCGCCGTCGCTCGCGCTCTCGCCGACTACATCAAAGAGCAGTCCCCCGATGCGGTCTTCTTCGGCAAGCAGTCGGTCGACAGCGATGACGCTGCGGTCGGCGGAATGGTCGCAGAAATGCTCGGCCTTCCCTCCGCTTCCGTCGTGGTGAGACTCGAGGTTACCGGCACGAATGCCGTCGCGGAGCGCGAGATCGAAGGAGGACGAGAGAAAGTCCAGCTGACGCTTCCCGCGGTCTTCACCGCACAGAAGGGATTGAATGATCCCCGGTATCCGTCCCTCAAGGGCATCATGGCAGCGAAGAGCAAGCCGATCGAGGAACGCCCCGCGACCGTGTGCGCGCCAAAGACGGAACTCGTCGGCATGCGGAAGCCGCCGTCAAAGAACCCCGGCAAGATCGTCGGGACGGATGTGTCCGCCGTTCCTGAACTCGTGCGCCTGCTCCGCGAGGAAGCAAAGGTCATCTGAGCGCATCGCGTTTCCTTCACTCAACGAAATTGGATGAATCATGAAGATCCTGGTCGTCGCTGAACAACGAGACAACAAGCTGAAGAAAGCCTCCTTCGAGGCGGTCCGTGCCGCCCGGACGATCGCCGATCAAACCGGCGGAGAGGTCACTGCGCTCGTCATCGGCAGCGCTGTTGCCGCCGTTGCGGGCGAATGCGGAGCGTATGGCGCACAGCACGTTCTGTGCGTCGAACAACCGGCACTCGAGAAGTATTCGGTAACGGCATACGCCAAGGTCGTCGCGGCGGTCGCAGCTCAACGACAAGCGCAGGCGGTGTTCATCCCCGCCACAGCCTTGGGCAAAGACCTGGCTCCCCGCGTCTCCGTCAAATTGGACGCCGGACTTGCCGCCGATGTCATCGCGTTGAAGGTTGAGGCCGGCAATATCGTCGCAACGCGCCCCGTGTACGCCGGCAAAGCCTGGACCGACGTTTCTATCGCCTCGCCGGTCAAGGTTTTCACGCTTCGGCCGAACATCTTTGCTCCTGGAACTCCGGGTTCTCCCGTTGCACCGCAGTCCGTAGATGTTTCATTATCCGATGCGGACTTCGGCGCCCGGGTCACCGAAACGATGCAAGCCGCCGGAAAACTCGATGTCGCGGAAGCAGATATCATCGTTACAGGCGGCCGCGGGCTCAAGGGTCCGGAGAACTTCGGCATGATCGAGGAGCTTGCCTCGACGCTCGGCGCTGCAGTCGGTGCGTCGCGCGCCGTGGTGGATGCCGGATGGCGTCCGCACGCCGAACAAGTGGGACAGACCGGAAAGACCGTCTCTCCGTCTCTCTATGTCGCCGTTGCCGTTTCCGGTGCGATCCAGCATCTTGCCGGAATGTCTTCCTCGAAGTATATCGTCGCTATCAATAAGGACAAGGACGCTCCGATCTTCCAGGTCGCCGATTATGGCATTGTGGCCGAT
>JALONE010000082.1 GCA_025455125.1 Bacteroidota bacterium | reverse complement strand
CACGACGCTGCTTGAAGATCGCGGCATCATAGAGGACGTCATGTGACACGACCGGCGACGGGTAGCCGTCATCGACAAGGTCGGTGACCGTTTCTTTGCAACCGAGGACGAGAAGAAACAAAGGAAGGAGAAGTCTTATCGAGTTCATAATTGACCTTTCCCCATGGTGGTGTCAATCAGAGACTGGTTGCTTTCTGTGCTTCCAAGATCGCACAAATGAGAACTCCATTCAAGTCGCCCAAGACGCTCTGCGTTGACTCCCAATCTTATTCTCTTCCAATTTGTCCTCGGATGGGCTTTGGAGGGCACTTCATCTACATTTGTGTTATCCCGGGAAGGCTTCCCGGGTCGACCTAATTCTATACCCCAGCGTTCAACCTAAAACAAAACTTCGGCATCACAGAGATCATCGATGCGCCCGATTGGACTCCTTCAAACGGAATCGTATATTGGACCTCGTAATGCAGTTCTCCTCCTGACTTCTGTGTTCTGACTCCTGACCCCCGACCTCCTCAAGGACCCTCACTATGGCTGATCAATCTTCCTCCGGCCGATTGCTCTCGCTCGATGTCTTCCGCGGCGCTACGATCGCCGGCATGATGCTCGTCAATAACCCCGGCAGCTGGGGACATATCTACGCTCCGTGGAAGCACAAACCGTGGGACGGCTGGACCTACACCGATACGGTGTTCCCGTTCTTTCTTTGGATCGTCGGTGTCGCAATGATGCTCTCGTTCGCCAAGCGCGTGGAACGGGGGGAAGACAAGAAGATGCTCGCGTGGCATGTGATCTGGCGCGCGGGGGTCATCTTCTTCCTCGGGTTGTTCCTCGCCGGCGTCCCGCATCTGAGTCTCTTCTTCCTCTGGGTCGCCGGACTGACCTACATCCTCGTGCTCCTCCGGCGCACACTCGCTCCGCGTCACGGGGAACCACTCCATCCGCGGACACGCGCCTATCTGCTCGGCGGCGCCGGTATCGCACTCGCATTGCTACCGCTCCTTTTCCCGACCGTCATGCAAATGGTCGGCCTTCAGTGGATCCGCATTCCAGGCGTCCTCCAGCGGATCGCCGTCTGTTATCTGGTCGCCGGATTGCTCGTTCTCTACACATCGACACGCGTGCAGATCGGCGTGACGTTCTCCTTGCTCGCGTTGTACTGGATCCTGATGAAGACCGTCAATGTGCCCGGTTTCGGGGTCGGAAGTCTGGCGCTTGAAGGCAATCTCGTTTGGTACATCGATTCGAATCTGCTGGCCGGGCATACGTGGCGCGGCGCACCACTCAAAGGGTTCGATCCGGAAGGGATCTTCAGCACCATCCCGGCGATCGCGACGGCGATGTTCGGCGTCTTCACCGGAGCATGGCTGCGAACGGCGAATTCGAAAGAAGTGAAGACGGCATGGATGTTCGTTGCGGGAAACCTCCTGCTGCTCGTCGGACTCATCATGGATAACTGGCTACCCATCAACAAGCCCATCTGGACGAGCACCTACGCGGTCTTCATGGCCGGGCTGGCGCTGAACGTATTGGCGTGCTGTTACTGGATATTGGATGTGAAGGGATGGAAGGGATGGGAAAAGCCGTTCGCGATCTATGGACAGAACGCGATCACGATGTTCGTGCTGTCCGGCGTGTTCGGACGGTTGTTCGGGATGAAACTTTTCGGTGCGGGAACGTCGTTCAAGACATGGTATTACGAACGTGCATTCCTTGGTGTCTTTGGCGATCCGATGGTCGCTTCATTCGTGCATTCCATCGCGTTCATGCTGTTCCTGTACTGCATTGCGTATTTCATGCATCGAATGAAGTGGATCGTGAAGGTATAAGAAGGCAAATACGAAATCCGAAGCACGTAATTCGAAACAAAGCGCGAAGCAAAAAATACAAACCCGGAGAACATCTCTCTAAAGAGAGGAACTCCGGGTTTTTTGCTTTGCGAAAGTCACTTCGGGTTTCGAATTTCGACTTTCGTGCTTACGCGTGTTACTTCGTAAACTCCAGATTCAGCGTGATGGTCACATCCTGCCCAGCCACCAACCCGCCCGTCTCGATGGCCTTGTTCCACTTCAGGTTGTAGTCGAAACGGTTGATGACGGTCGTTGCTTTCCAAGCAGACGCGGTGTTGCCCCAGGGGGTCTTGACCGAGCCGTTGTAGACCGCATCGAACGTGACCTTCTTCGTCACGTCGCGAATGGTCAGATCGCCGATGATGGCGTATTTGTTGTCGCCGACCTTTTTGAATTCCGCGCTCTTGAACGTGATGGTCGGATATTTCTCTGCGTTAAAGAAGTCGTCGGACTTCAAATGACCATCCCGCTTCTCGTTGTCCGTGTTGATGGACGCGACCTTGAGGGTGGCCTCAACCTTCGCGTCTGAGAAGTCGTCCTTCGACGCGGTGAACGTAATGTCGTAGTCCTTGAAGTTCCCCGGGACATCCGAGATCACCATGTGCCGGACGGAGAACTGAACGGCGGAGTGGGATTTGTCCAGCTTCCAGCCCTGAGCAAAGGCAGAGACGGTGAGCAGGACAAGGAGAACGAGTGATGAAAAGAGCTTGTGCATCGGAACACCTCGATGGATTGTTGATTGTTGAGTTGTGAGTATTGATTCAGTTCAAGCTTCAGTTGACGGAAAAACGTGGTGTTGCGAACATGGGGGTGTTATGAAACATCAGTTCGCGTACGACAAACTCCATGTACGGATACAAGGGAAGCGAGCGGAGGATCTCCACTGCTTCCTCCTGGGTCTCAGTAAGCATGGTGATCCACAACATGCTTCGATCCGCCGCGAGGCTGTAGCTCGTGATCGTCCCCTGCTGCATCAGTTCATTCACCCGCGTCCGATGGGCCGGAATGAGCGCGAAGAATTCCTGCGGCAGCTGAGAAGGAAAGGAGATTGTAAGAATGAATTCGGACATGGGAAGCGGTGGTGTCAGTAATCAGTAGTCAGTATTCAGTAGTTAGCATTAAGCCGTCAGCAATGGGGGATCAGGTTGTGCGTAGTCCACGCATGGCGGTTGCGATGGCGATAGTTTTCTCCACGAGCAATTCAAGGCGATGCTGGAGCTTTCCGTCAACGAAGGCGCCTTCCGGCGTGAAGGCTGTCTGTGCGCTTGAGATCATGACGATCGGTTGCGGTGTGACGAGCACATTCAGGACGCCGAGGACCTGGCGCAACTGCGGCTGCATGCGGGCGGTGCCGAACGGACCGTTGCTTGCGCCGAAGATCATGGCCACCTTGCCGTCGAATGCGTTGTCCTTCGATGAGGCCCAGTCGATCGCGTTCTTGAGCACGCCGGGGATCGAATGATTATACTCCGGAGACGCGATGAGCAGCAGATCCGATTGCCGGACCATCTGCTTCAGTTTCTGCACACCCGACGGAAGCTCTGCCGCCTCAAGGTCCGCATCATAGAGCGGAATGTTGAGCTTTCTCAGATCCGCCTCGGTCGTCAGAATGCCAAGATGTTGTGCATGCTTCATCGCGAGGCGAAGCGCCTTCCGGTTGTATGAACTCTCCCGGAGACTGCCGCACAACGCGAGCGCGGAGAGGGGCGGTTGAGTCGTGTTCATTGACCCCCTCTGCGAGTTACGAGACCGATGCCGAGCTTCTTCAGAAGGCGACCGAGGTCTTCCTGCTCCTGCTCGCTGAGAACGGATGCGATCTCGGCCACATGCCTGGCGTGATGGGGAAAGATCTTCTCGAACAACCGCTTTCCTTTTGCCGTGAGCTGGACGGGAATCGCACGACGGTCCTTTGTGTCGACGATGCGCTCGACACATCCTTCTTTGACAAAGTTGTTGACCACGACGGTCATATTACCCCCGCTGACCAGCTGTTTCCGGGTGAGTTCGCCGATCAGCATCGGTCCAAGGTGCCCCAGGGTCTCCAGGGCTCCAAATTGGGCCGTTGTCAGGCCGAATGTGCGGATGTTATCGGCGGTCAACCGCTTGAACGTGTCGTGGGCGCGGGCCAATTTGACCCACATCGTCAGGGCCGTATCGGCCCGTTTTCCGTATCGTTTGGTCGTTTTCATGTGGTATAGTTTGAATTCAAAATATATAACCGAAGGATACGGGATTAAGTTCCCGCACGCAAGAGGGGCTTATTCCGTCCAAAAGAAAACAATTTCATAATGGGAACGTCCTTGAACCGGCCGCCATCCTTCCGTATCATGTCCCCCATGAAAATCCTCGTCGCCCTGCTTCTTGCTTTTCCGGGACTGGCGCTCTCCGCCCCCGATGAACCGTCCACCGTGGAGGTCCACCTTCGCACGGGGGACAAGTATTTCGCGGAGGGGAACAACGAAGCAGCTGTTCGTGAATATCTTGCCGCTGAGGCGATGGCGCCGAAGGAACTTGGCGTGTTGGTCCGGCTCACGCGCGTGCACAACGACATGGGCCGGCTGCTGCTGCGCAAATCGCCGGATGCGGAACTCTACTATCGCAAAGCGATCGATTATGCAGAACGGCTTCGGGAAGCGCATCCCAATCGGGCGGAGTCGTTCTTCTTCCTTGCGCTCTGTCACGGCAGTCTGACGCCGTTCAAATCGTTGGGGGAGAAGCTTGAACTCAGCCGGGACGTGCGTGCGAATGCGGAGAAGACGCTGGAGATCGACTCAACGTTCACGATGGCTTACGTGATTCTTGGCATCTATTACCGCGGAGTCGCGCGTCTGAGTTGGGTGGAGCGGACGATTGTGAACGGGATCCTAGGGAAGAATCTGGAAGGGACGTATGAAGATTCGGAACGGGTGCTCAAGCGGGCGCTTGCACTCGAGCCAAACAATCTCTTCGCACACGCGGAGCTGGCGTCGACCTATCGCTCCATGGAGCGGCGCGACGAGGCGATCGCTGCGCTCAAGACCGTTCTTGCCTTGCCGGCGACGAATGCCCGCGAACGGATGCAGCAAGAAGACGCACAGCGGATGCTGAAGAGGATGGAAACCCCGCAGTAACAGACCGCCTTGCCTATTTCGAAAACAACTTGTCCAGCTTCGGCTTGATCACAAAACGGCAGTAGGGCTGGCTGGCATTGTTCCGGTAGTAATCCTGATGGTACTCCTCGGCCTTGTAGAACGTCTTGAGCGGAACGATCTCTGTGACGATCGGGTCCGAGAACTGCTTCTGCGCTCCCGTTCGCGAGGCCTTCGCGATCCGTTCCTGTTCCTCGGTGTGGAAGAAGATCACTGAACGGTATTGCGTTCCTGTGTCATTCCCCTGGCGGTTCAGCGTCGTTGGATCGTGTGCCTTCCAGAACAGTTCCAATATTTGTTGGTATGTGATCAGAGACGGATCGAATTCGATCTGGACGACCTCGGCATGGCCGGTCGTTCCTGTGCACACCTGTTCGTAGGTTGGATTGGTCACATGGCCGCCGGAATAACCGGAGGTCAGGCGGAGGATTCCGGGCATTTTCTGATACACGGCTTCGATGCACCAGAAACAGCCGCCGCCAAGCGTTGCGAGTTCGGTCTTCTTCATAGGGACAAGAGTCTGCGAGATAAGGAGGAGGAGCAACAACGGGCTGAGTGTTCTCATACAAATGAAAACACCTGAGAGGGCGGAATTGTTCCGAATGTCTAGAAACCACCTCGACACTGGACACAAGAAATGAATCCTCACATTGAGCCGGCCCGTCCTGAATGCGTCACCCTTCGACCCGCCTGCCACATGAGACCTTAGTCGCGGGGCAGGCATGCTCAACATGACTTCGCTGCTCCAGATCACAAATTGACATTCGTGAGGTGGCCCTAGTGCCGGCTCCAGAATGTCGTCTTGTGTCTTGCAAAGACCGTCAGTCTCTAACATAAAACCTGAGCATGTCACCGTGAGCTTGCCGAACAGTGTCGAAGACTGACGCCTGATCCACGGTCATGCTTCGACAAGCTCAGCATGACATCCTTCGACCCCGCCTGCCGCATGGGACCTTATTCGCGGGGCAG
>JALONE010000081.1 GCA_025455125.1 Bacteroidota bacterium | reverse complement strand
CTATCAGATTCAATCCGGCATCGTTGTCGGTCCCGATTCGAAGCAAACGATCGATCTTTATACGGGCACGGGAGATACGTACGTGGATCGACCGTTAGTGATCTTCATTCCTGGCGGTGGATTCAAGGCGGTGAATGCGCCCGGTCAGTTCAGCAACATCCTCGGCGGAGGACTGGCCAAACGCGGCTATGTCGTGGCAAATGTCAATTACTACCGAACGACGTCGAACCAGCCAACCGACTCGGTCTCCTTCGAGGCGATGCTGAAAGCACAACAAGACGTGAAGGCGGTCATCCGTTTCCTGCGGAAGAACGGCAATTCCTACGGCATCGACACCTCGCAAATCTTCCTGACCGGAAGCTCCGCCGGATCGATCACGGCTCTTCACATTGCGTATCTGGATTCCACAGAGATCCCGGCGAATGCTGTGAACTGGGCAAATCTCGGCGGCACGTTTGATGGACCAGACCGCGGGACGCCCGGATTCTCGACGCTGGTCTCAGGTGTGGTCGCGAACTGGGGTGCGATTGGAGACACGGCATGGATGAAGAATAACCCTGTGCCTGTCTACTGTGTCCATGGCGATTCAGACAAGACGGTGTTCTTCGATGCAATCCCTTCGGACGGACCATTCGCATATTCGAGCAAATACATTTCGATGGAAGCACAGCGCATGGGCGTATCGAACGGACTTCTTGTGTTCCCGAACACAGGACATACCCTGGACAACGATGCGGCAAAGCAATACGACGCCTACGTGGCTTCGGCAGCATGGCTGCTGACGCTGTTGAAGCCGAGCACGGTCGACGTCGAGGAAGGGGCAAGCGTGCTCCCAACGGAGTACATGTTACAGCAGAACTATCCCAATCCGTTCAATCCCTCGACGACGATTCGGTACGAACTTCCTGCGAAGTCAAAGGTGACTCTGACGGTCTTCAACATGTTGGGCCAGCAGCTCGTGACGCTTGTCAACCGTGATGAAACTGCCGGCCGGTATGCGGTCGCGTTTGACGCTGCGCGGTTCGCGTCGGGAATGTATTTCTATCAGTTGAGGACAGACTCGTACGTCCAAACGAAGAAGATGTTGTTGCTGAAGTAATTCCAGGCCGGAGCCGTCTGCCGCATCTGCAGGCGGCTCTCTACTGTAAGGAATACCTCGATGACGAAGAATGTCGCCTTCCTGCTTTGCCTGGTGGCACTGGGAGCTCCTCGATTGTCCGCCCAGGTCGTCATCACGACAGATACTCTGTACCAGCAGTCATTCGATATCCTGAGCGGTGTCGGTCCGGCCGGAAGGACGGAGCAATGGACGGATAATGATCAGGACACGTTGCCCGGCTGGTATGCGTATCATGGTCGGCAATCGACAAGCTATACACCCGGGCCGCCGAAGTTCTACATCATCGATGATGGCACGTCCACGGTGAGCGGAGAAGGGCTTCGGAGTTACGGATCGCTCTCCTCGGGTCAAACGAATCCTCCTGCGGATCGTGCCTTAGGGGAGCTTTCATCGACGACGGCGACGATTCCGTACAGCTTTGCCGTTCGCGTGCTCAACAGCAGTGGATGGCCACTGACGGACTTCACGATCTCTTATTGGGGTGAGCAGTGGAAAGAAAACACCGGCTCGAATGGCCTCGTCTTCGAGTATCAGATCGGCGCCGCTTCGATCACAGGTGGGACGTGGACGCCAGTTCCTGCGTTAGACTTCGCCCCGTTGAAGACCGCTACGGCGCGGGCTCTCGATGGAAATGCCCCTGAGAATCGCGCACGGAAGACGGGTATGATCACAGACACCGTCGCTGAGGGGGGGGAGATCTGGCTCCGTTGGACAAAGATGGGAACATCCAGCTGTGGATTGGCGGTAGATGATCTCACTGTGACCTTCCGACCCGTTCTTGAGCCGGCTACGGAACCGACGTTCCAGCCGACGGGCCTGTCCTTCTCTCAGGTAACGATCTCGTCGATGGTCGTCTCATTCATCGCCGCAGTCCCCCCGGCAGACGGGTATCTGGTGGTTCGCAAGCAGGGATCGGCGTCATCAGCGATTCCCGTTGATGGAGTCGCGTACGCAGCAGGCGATTCGCTCGGGGACGGAGTCATAGTGTATTCCGGTGACGGAACCATGTTCCTGCAATCGGGCTTGGATCACAGCGCGGAGTATCATTTTGCAGTGTTTGCATACAACGGAGAAGGAAGCCTGACGAATTATCTGACTGTCGATCCACTCGTCGGGAGCCAGAGCACGCGAGTACCTCTCGCCTCGTTGGAGAGCGACATCGTAGCCGTGAACGGTTCTGAGGCAGCGAACATCTCATCGTTGGTGAACGACCTCTCACCACTTACTCCGGCCACCGGAGTGCAAGTATGGCAGATCCAGGTTCGCGATGGTGGCGTCGCAGGGGATGTGGATGCGAAACCGACGATCATTCGAGCGTTGACGATGCGCCAAGGGAGCGGGAACACCGTCGGAGACTGGACAACCAGCATACAGGCGATGGAACTCTTTGCGGGTTCGACACGGCTGGCTGGGGGGACGATCCTTCCTCAATCCGTCACATTCATTGGATTGTCCGACACGGTTACAGATGACGCGGCACGGACACTCGCATTCCGTCTTTCACTCAGGCCGGGGGGCATTATCGACAAGACGGTACTTCAGTTCTCTCTGGCTTCCTCCGATGTACTTCTTGAATCCGATTCGACCAGTTCGCAACTGAAGCCCTCGGTGCCGATCTCCTCTGATGCGAGCAAGAACACTATCCAAGTGATAGCGAGCGGCTTGGTTTTCGTTCGTCAGCCGATGACAAGTCTGATCGGCCAGCCGGTCGCACCCAGTGTCATCGTCGCAGCAGTGGATGCTAACGCAAATCCAGACCGCGATTATGCCGAGGCGATCAGCATGACTGCAACGGGCGCAACTCTGGAAAGCGCTCCCGTGATCGCTATTTCCCAGGAAGGCATCGCGGAATTCCAATCCCTCCGGTTTCTTACAGGCGGGACCAGCGTAGATTTGAGGGCAGCATCCGGGAGCTGGTCGATCACGTCAAGGGCCTTCCAGGTGCTCACACACCGATCATTCCACGTCGACGCCGATCTGGGGAATGACAGCGCAGATGGACTCACTCCAACATCTGCCTGGAAGACGTTATCCAAGGTGAATCTCACCATTTTCCAGCCTGGGGACAGTCTACTCTTCAAGTCCGGAAGTGCTTGGGCCGGGATGCTGAATCCGAAGGGGTCGGGAGATTCGAGTGCACCGATCGTCATCGGCAAGTATGGCGGAACGATCAAACCGATCATCAACGGGAATGGCATCATCGGGTTTGGAACGGTCTATCTCTTCAATCAACAGTACTGGGAGGTAAACGATCTCGAGATCACAAACGATGCGGCGACAGGAGCGGATCGTCGCGGAGTCTACGTCGTGTTCAACAATTTCGGACTCGCGCGGCACATTCATCTAAAGGGTCTTGACATACACAACGTCAAGGGCTTGATCGGCCACGAGCTCTATCACAAGAAGACGGCGGCGATTGGAATTGAAACGAATGATAACGGCACGGCCCCGACGCGCTTGGACGATCTGCTGATCGAGGGTTGCACCATCGCCAACATTGAGAACACCGGCCTTTACACCGCCAATCTGGCGACGAGCGCCTATCCGCTGACCGCAGATTGGATGACGCGGCGATTTACCAATGTGCGCGTCCGCAATAACACGATCCATCATATCTCCAAGAATGCGATGATCCTGCGATTCCTCGATGGAGGACTGGTCGAATACAACGTCTGCTACGAAACGGCAACGGGTGTCACCGGAAACACCATGTTCACGTCCGGATGCAATGGGACGGTCTTTCAGTTCAACGAGGGATACCTGAATCGTGCGTCACTGCATGGAACGAATGACGGAAGCATGTACGATCCCGACCTTCGGAGTATGAATATCGTGTTCCAATACAGTTACAGCCATGACAACAGCCAAGGGCTCCTCTGGACCTGCACTGAACAACCTGACACGGGGATCATCTGCAGGTACAATGTGAGCCGTAACGATCAAGGCGCGATCTTCTGCATTAGCTATCCGGTCACTTCCGCATACATCTACAACAACACAGTCTACATTGGATCTTCGGTGTCGCCGACGATCATTTCGGAGCGAAACGTCGGGACGGGGACGAGAACATATCATTTCTATAATAACATCATCTACAATCTCAGTCCTGGTGCGACGTACGACATGACATCAAGCTACACGCGCATCGTGAATAGCAATCTGTTCTACGGGTTTCATCCCACGGGTGAACCGGCGGATCCGAACAAGCAGACAAGTGATCCGTTGTTCGTCAATCCCGATAGCGGGGGAATCGGGCTTGGAGCCGTTGTTGGATTGCGGTTGCGTTCGAATTCTCCATGCATCGACAACGCGCTCCCCATCCCCAATAGTGGGGGATTCGACTACTGGTCGAATAGCGTCCCGACAGGAGCCGCAGCCGACCGTGGTGCATTCGAGTATGTGCCGCCGGTATCCATCACTCCGCTCAATGGCGCGACGCCGCAACGATTCGCTGTGAAGCAGAACTACCCCAATCCATTCAATCCGTCCACGCACATCCTGTTCGATCTCCCCGCTTCGGGCCGTGTTTCCGTTGCCGTGTATAACATCCTCGGAGCGGAGGTGCGCTCGCTGGTGGATGCGGACCTGTCTGCCGGCTCGCACCAGATCGCTTGGGACGGACGTTCGTCCGACGGACGGCGGCTTTCCTCAGGTGTCTACTATGGGGTCGTTCGAAGCAGGGACGCATCTCGGACGATCAAGATGCTCCTCATGCAGTAACCGTCGATATTCCTTCAGGGAGCCAACATTCTTGAGACACAAACGAGTCAATCATATTCATCGTCGTCGGCTGTATGTGTTCCTGGCGGCGGCCGTGTTGAGCGGCGTCGGATTCTTCGGAGGGGCGGAGTCAAATCAGGGGGAGTATGGCGAGCGCATCGGCACCGTACGACCCCGCCACGCACGCACGATCGTCTCATCTCCTTGGGGGATTCAGACCGGAAGTCTGCAGGAACGACATGTTGAACTTGCCGCTTCGATCGGCGTGAAATGGACGCGATTGAGTGCATCCTGGAAGGAGATCGAGTCGGCGCGAGGAGTATACGATTGGGAACAGACCGACGACGCGTTCGCGACTGCGATCCAGAACGGCATCACTCCATTCATCTGTTTGCACGTCGCGAATCCGCTCTACTGCGCCGAACGTCGCACTCGGGATCAACGGGAGATCGAAGTGTACGGTTCGAATCCTCTCCCTCCCACGAAGGATCCGGCCGCACTCCGCGCATGGCTCGCGTTTGTACAGGCAACGGTCGCTCGCTACAAGAACACGATCCGTTATTGGGAGGTGTGGAATGAGCCGAACCATTGGGCATATTGGGGAGCGGAACCCGATGGGGATGAGTATGGCCTTCTGCTTCGCGAAACGGCGAAGATGATCAAGTCGGTTGATCCGTCGGCAAAAGTGATTGGCGGGGCCCTCGCGGGACTCGATCCGGAGTTCACAGACGATTTCCTCTCCGAGGGTGCGGCCGCGGTCATCGATATCATCACATTCCACAACTACGCCTCGCTCCCGGAAGATCGCATCTACAAAGCGGTCGAGACGTGGAAGGTGATCGAGAAGCACAATCCCAAGCTCGAATTGTGGCAGGGGGAATGCGGCTTCCCCTCGCACAGCAGCACGCGTGACTATCGGGGGACAAGCCCGTGGGGACCGAGGATTCAGGCGAAATGGCTTCTTCGACAGTCGTTCACGGATGTCTACTTCTGCCGTGCAACCCTGAGCAATTACTTCAAACTGGTACACCTTGGCGGACGCGGAGAGATGCCCAAGCGTTCGTTCATGACGGCGCTCGACAGCATCCTCGGCTATCCGGAACGCAACG
>JALONE010000080.1 GCA_025455125.1 Bacteroidota bacterium | reverse complement strand
GCCGCACTCCCGAAGAATGGATCCCGGCCGAATGTGCGCACGTCCGTACAGCGATGGGGGCCACGCAGAAGCCGATGTGGATCACCGAGATCGGCCAGCATACATCCACCGCGTATGCCGGCGTCACGGAGACACGCCAGGCACAGCTCATTGCGAGAACCTATCTCGTCGGGCGCATCGAGCCCGGGCTGCAGCGCATCTCCTGGTACGACCTGATGGACGATTGTCCCGACGATGCAAATGCCGAGTGTCGCTTTGGGATTCTCCGTCTGGACAAGTCGCAGAAACCTGCGTATGCTGCCATCGCAACGGCCGTCTCTCTCACGGAAGGTCTTTCGGTGACGAGCAGCACGGTGCAGAGCGGCACCATGGTTGTCCGCTTCGGCGCAAGCGGCAATGAAGTGGTCGCGGTCTGGACCAGCACCGGCGCGGCGAATGTGAACGTGTCGGTTTCGACCGCCTACGCGAAGGTCGTCGACTGGATGGGAGTGACGACGGCGATCGTCCGCGGCGGAACATCGACCATCTCGATCCAGGCCGGCGAAAACCCGCAGTATGTAGTGGCACTCCCGGCAGGGCCGGCGTTGAATGAGTTTCGCATTTCGCCGGGTGACTGCATCCTGGATAGCGCGCAGAGCATGTCCTTTACCGCGAGCGGAAGAACAGGAGAAGGGATTCCGGTGACTTTCGGCGTTTCCGATGTGACCTGGTCGTTCATCGGAACCGGTGGAGCCCTTTACAGCGGGAACTACTTCGTCGCGAATGCCCCGGGTTCCGGGATTGTGATCGGGACATTCGGTTCGTTCGCAGATACCGCCCACGTGACGATCGTCCCGAAACGGGGAACGTACACAGTGCACACCATGGAGTCGGTGCAGGGGTGGGGTCTCGCCCTCGCGAAGGTGGATACGACGGAGACGGTGCTCCTGACGGATTCCAATTCGTATGAAGGGAGCGCATCGTTTCGATTGAACTACAAATTCATCTACGACGGCCTGACCGGATTCACAGCATCCCTGCGCCCCAATCCGCCAATCATGCTCCCGGGCCGTCCGGACTCGCTGAACCTGGCGATCTTCGGCGACAGCAGCATTCACAAACTTGTCTACACACTGGAAGATCAATTCGGCGCATCCTTCATCACGGTGCCGACGAACCTGAATGCATTCGGCCGATGGCAAGTGTTCCGGCGAGTTCCGCGTCCGTCCGGCGGAAGCTTCGAATACCCGTATTCGATTCGCTCGATCGATTTGTTGTTGTATCCGCCGGCCAATACACCCATCGGTACCGCCGTCGCCGGCACGATCTATCTTGATCTGCTCACCGCCAAGTTCAACGTCATCACCGCCATAGAAGAGCTCCGGGCATCCGTCCCCCAGGGAGCAGAACTGCTCCAGAACTACCCGAATCCCTTTAATCCATTGAGCAATCTCGGATTTCGCCTGCCTGCCGGACAGGCAGGGATCGCGGACTTCGGATTTGTGAAGCTCTCCGTGTTCGATCTCCTCGGCCGCGAAGTGGCGGTGCTGGTCAATGGAATGCTATCCCCTGGAACACATGCTGTGGTCTGGGATGCCTCCGCATTCCCCAGCGGCATATATCTCTGCCGCCTGACCACGAGTGAATCGTCCATCACCAAACGCATGCTTCTTCTTCGGTAGGACAATCAATAACCAATAATCATCATTCCCCAGTGGCCTCACGGTCGTTTCTTGCACAAGTTCTCAAATCTTCGTACCCTGAAAAGCAGAGACGTGTTTCACGCCCGTGAAGGAGCGAATATGGCAACGGTCGATGAGCAAATCAAAGGCCTCCAAAGTGCGGAAATGTTCCAGGGGATCCCGGTCGAGCAATTGACCACTCTCCTGAAAGGCATTCAGGTCGAATCGCATCCTGCCGGATCGATGCTGTTCGACGTCGAGACCACGGGTTCCGATGTCTATGTGGTCAGGAGCGGAGCGATTCGCATTTCACGCGTGACCGCCTACGGCGATGAAACCACGCTCGACGTCCTGGGTCGCGGCGAAGTGGTTGGTGAACTTTCCTCGCTTGATGGAATGCCCCGTTCCGCCCGGGCGACCTGCCTCGAAGATACCATGCTCTTCAAGATCAGCCGCGAGAGCATGGAAGAGATCATTCGCACGAATCCCCGCGTTTCGCTCAACCTCCTAAAGGAACTCAGCCGGCGCATCCGCAAGGCGGACGACACGATCGTTCGACGGCTCGAAGAACAGCGCCGCGCACTCGAGTCCCAGCTCGTCAAACTCCACAAACTGATGGATGCGTCCAAGGTCATCAATTCCACACTCGACCTGGACAAACTGCTCGGCCTGATCCTTGACGCCGCAGTTTCCAGCATCGAAGCCGACCGCGGGACGCTGTACATCGTCGATTCCATCAAGCAGGAACTCTGGTCGAAGGTGCTTCAGGGTGCCGACATGGTGGAGATCCGTTTGCCGGTCGGGAAAGGGATCGCAGGACACGTTGCACAAACCGGCGAGACGATCAACATCCCGGACGCCTATTCCGACGCGCGATTCAACCGCGAGGTCGACATGCGGACCGGCTATCGGACGCGCAACATCCTCTGCATGGCCATGCGGAATAAGGACGGCAAGATTATCGGCGTATTCCAGCTGCTGAATAAGAAAAGTGGACCGTTTAGCGCGGACGACGAACAGTTCATCGATGCGTTCTCGCAGCATGCTGTCATGGCGCTGGAGAATGCGCGACTCGCGCAGGAGATGGTCCAGAACGAGCGTCTGTCAGCGGTTGGTCGGATGGCCAGTGTCATCATTCATGATATCAAGAACCCGATGGGAACGATCCGTGTCTATGCGCAGGTGATGAAGCGGAAGTCGGGGAATGAGGAAGCCGCGAAGCTTGCGGACGAGATGATCCGTCAAGTCGATCGTTTCGTTAACATGACGCAGGAGATCCTCGATTTCACCCGCGGCGTGAGTGCATCGAACTTCCAGGACCTCGAGTTTGGCGAGGTCATGTCCAGCGTCCTCGACTTCATCGAAAAGGATCTGGAGAAGAACAACGTCAAGCTGATTCGGCAGGCGGAATTCAAGGGAGTGGTCAAGCTGGACCAGGACAAGATGGTCCGTGTGTTCTATAATCTTGCCAGCAATGCGCGCGATGCCATGGCGCAGGGGGGATCTCTCACGGTTTCAACAAAGGCCGAGGATGGATTCGTCAAGATCGAATTCACGGACACCGGGTCCGGCATGCCGGAAGAAGTGAAGAAGAAGATCTTCGAACCGTTCATGACCTACGGCAAGAAGCACGGGACGGGATTGGGAATGTCGATCGTGAAGAAGATCATCGACGACCATCAAGGGAAGATCGAGATCGAAAGCGAACTCGGAAAGGGAACGACCATCCGCATCAAACTCCCTGCATCAAACTGACGCAATTCAGCTTCGAACGATAACGCAAACGGCAGAAGAGCAGCGGACCACCCGCCACCTTCTGCCGTTTCTGTTACCAATCCGCAATCCCCAATTCCCAATCAACAATCAACAATCCGCCTTTCCCCCACCGCCTCCCCTCATCCGCCGAATCCCAACATCACGCGGGCGACGACCCAAACGATCCACAGCCCGAACGCGACGCCCATGCTGACGCCCATGGATTTCCCAGAGATCTTCGAGAAGGCAATGCCGATGATGGCGGTTTGCCAGATCGCGAAAACGTCAAGCGCTGCGAGGTACTTGTGTGTCGTGTTCGTCACATCGAATGAATCCATCACCGCCAGCGAAGCAGCAGGACGGCCGTGCATGGTGCCCAGGGCGAACATCAGCATCAGCGTAACGACGCCGCCGATGATGCCGATCCAGTTCGAAATACCGTACAATTCCAGTGTCTTCCCGTAGTTGATCGGCGCCTTGAGCGCGACCTTTGCGGCGAGCCAAAGAAGAAGACCGCCGAGGAAGAAGAAGATGAGCATCATGACGACCGCGGCGGCCATGCCGATCGCCATTTGTGTGCTGCCGCGCATCGCTGCTCCCTCAGCGGCCGCGTCGGCCTGCTCTTGCGTCAGGGTTCCCCTCTCAACCATCTTCTGAATTGCGGCCCGTTGCGCATCCATCATCTGCTCCTTGAATGGAGAGATGTTGAATTGAACGTACATGAACAAGCCGATGAACAACACGCTCACGATGAGGGGGACCGCCCACAACGATGACGCGGATGCTTTGAGGTGAAACCCTTCAAACAACGTGGAAGGGGAAGCGAGAACATTGATGAACGAATCCGACACGGAGGGTGCCGGAGGCAGCGGACGTTCTTCCATGGTGTGGCCTTTCGTCAATGGGTTCAGTCTGTGGGTGAATCAACGACGTGAAATGATACTGCTTTCTTCTAAAACTTGAAAGCCGAATTGGACGAACGGGAATGGATGGAAAATCGGGTCGAAATCGAGGGAAAAGCGGTCAATGGCCCATCCGGGTGTCGGCAACGGGACATCCGCCCCGGTGAATGCAGGAACTACATCCCGGGTCGGATACCGGGAGTGCCGTTTGACAGCGCGGGCATTTGGTGACGAAGGGACTTGCAACAGAGAAGCGGCATTGGGGACAGGTCCGCTCCTCGCGTCGGAGTCGATCCTGGAGGGTTTCCGGTTGAGCGAGTTGTTCGGTCATAAGAGGAATTGAGAGAGGATTCCTCCGATCAAGAACGCACCCACCCACGTGCCGGCCCAGACGATCGCCGCCTCCTTGATCCCCCGTTCCTTCAGCATCACCATGAGCGATGCGATGCATGGAACAAAGAGCGTGATAGTCACCAGCGAAACGACGATTTGACCACTCGAAAGAGGAAGGTTGTAGAGTCCAGCAGCGCCGAAATCCCGGCGAACCAGTCCCATCACGAACGCCGTCGCCGCCTCGCGCGGCAACTGGAGCCACTCGACGGTCAACGGGGCAAGCGCTGCTTGCCACACGTTCAACAAGCCGGTGACCTGCATGATGCCCACGGCGAATGCACCCGCAAAGAACCACGGGGTCGCTTCCTTCATGAATGCGTAGGTGCGGAATCCGGTTTTGCGCATGATGTTGTCGAACCGCGGGAAGCGCATCGGTGGAAGGTCGAGCAGGAGCGGCGTGGACTCGCCGGGCAGAAATCGATGGAGGATGGTTCCAATGCCGACAAAGACGCTGAAGATCGTCAGGGAATAAATGAGCATCGCGGTGAAGCCTGCACCGGTGAGCAGCGCGGCGACCACGGCGATCTGTGCGGAACAGGGGATGGCGAATTGCAGGATCGCGGTCGAGATGCGCCGTTCGCGATCGCTGCCAAGGATCCGCGTCGTGATCGTCGCCATGGTGACGCAGCCGAATCCGAGAATGAGCGGGATGACGGCACTGCCGTTGAGTCCGAGTGCATTCAGCCCGCGGTCGACCAGGGTTGCAAGACGCGGGAGATAGCCGCTATCCTCCAACAAGGCGAGCGCGAAATAGAACGCAAGCACGAGAGGGAGCAGCAGGAAGAGGAGATACGTCACGGTCATCGACAGCACGCCGAACTCGCCGACGAGGATCGTCCCCAACCACGAATGGACGGGAACATACTGTGTGACGACGCTCCGGACCCAGGGTTCCCAGTACTCGTTCCCCAGCGTTCCCTCGGTGAACCCGACAACATCCTGGGCAACGAACTCGCCGACGAAGAGGTACACAAGGTACAACGCCCCGATCAGCATCGGGATCCCTGTCCATATGCCCACAGCCCAGCGCCCGAGCAAGGTGGAGAACAGCGGACGCGTCTTCGAATCCGAGATGACCGCGTTGATGATAAGGTTCACCCGATTGCGCCGCTCGACGTACATCTGCTCACGCTGCATCCCTGCATGGAGCCAGTGGCGGGCGGCGAGCTGCTCGTCTCCCTCCAGGATCAGCAGCGCTTCCGCCTCGGAACCGGCGTGGGTCAGGTGTTCATGCAGCATCTGGTGGAT
>JALONE010000079.1 GCA_025455125.1 Bacteroidota bacterium | reverse complement strand
GATCCCGTCCGCTATCAGATCACCGCCGTTGAGGACCAATTGCCCGAGATCGCGATCCTTGTTCCAGGCCGGGATCTCGACGTTGCGGGGGATACGGATATTCCGCTGCGGCTGCGCGCGACCGACGATCATGGATTCACCCGCCTCCGACTTGGCTCGCGACTCATCCATTCTCGCCTTGAACAGCCGACCGGAGAGACGAGTTACGTCGCCATTCCGCTCCCCGCGAATGCCGGTGCACGCGCGGAGATCGACTTCACCTGGTCGATCGCGGCGATGCATCTTGCGCCCGAGGACGTCGTCGAGTACTTCGCTGAGGTGGAAGATAACGATACATTCTCCGGACCGAAGCGCTCGCGCAGCAGAACGTTCCGCATCCGCTTCCCATCGCTGGAAGAGGTCTTCGCAGGCGCCGACCAGACGCAGCAGCGATCGATGGAGGAGATCGGCAAGGCGCTCGAGGAAGCGAAAAAGCTGAAGGAGGATGTCGATGCCATCAACCGGGAACTGAAGATGGCGAAGAATCCCGATTGGCAGACGCAGAAGAAGCTCGAGGAAATGGGGAAGCGGTATCAGGACCTGCAGAAGCAGATCGATCGGGTGCAGGAACGGATGGACCAGCTCACCCAGCAGATGCAGCAGCAGAGCGTCCTCTCAAGCGAGACGATGGAAAAGTATCTCGAGCTCCAGCAGATGTTCCAGGAATTGAACAGCGCTGAATTGCAGAAACTCCTGAAGCAGATGCAGCAGACGATGCCGAACGTAACCAAGGAACAGATGCGTCAGGCGATGGAGCAGGTGACGTTCAATGAGGAACGATTCCGCGAGAGCATCGAGCGCACGTTGAACTTGCTCAAGCGCATCCAGATCGAGCAGAAGATGGATGAGGTGCGCAAGCGTGCAGACGCGCTGGAAAAGGCGCAGAAGGAACTTGAGGAGCGCGCCGGCCAGATGACCGATCCTGCGGAACGCGAAGAAGCGGCCCGCCGTCAGGAAGAGCTCGCGAAGGCCGAGCAGATGCTTGAACGGGAAGCGCAGGACCTGCAACAGCGGATGGAAGAATTCTTCACCGAAATGCCCGCCGACAAGATGCAGGAATTGAATAAGCAGTTGCAGCACCAAAACCTCGATCAACAGATGCAGCAGGCCGGTGAACAGATGCGACGCGGGAACATGTCCGCCGCCCGGCAGATGCAGCAGCAAGTCGCACAGCAGCTGCAACAGTTCAGCATGCAGATGGATGCGATGCAGCAGGAGATGATGCAGCAGCAGGCGCAGGCGGTGCTCAACGAATTGCGGAAAGCGACGTACGGACTGCTCGAGCTTTCACGCCGCCAGGAGGAACTGAAGCGCCAGGCATCCGCCGCACCGCAGAACTCCCCGACCTTGCGGGAGAATGCTCAGGGACAACAACAGCTCACGCGGGAATTGCAGAGCCTCATCGAGGGATTGAACGAACTCTCCCAGAAGTCGTTCGCGGTCACGCCCGAGATGGGACGCGCGATCGGCGAAGCCCTCGCCCGCATGAACAATGCGATGAAGCGGCTTGAGATGCGCAACGGACCATACGCCGCTCAGGAACAGGCGCAGGCAATGGCAGCGCTGAACCGCGCGGCGATGCAGGTGCAGAACGCCATGGCGAATATGATGCAATCCGGCGGCGGTGCGGGCAGCCTGATGCAGCAGCTCCGCATGATGGCGGGTCAGCAGATGTCGCTGAATATGCAAACACAGCAGATGGGGCAGGGGATGAGCCCTCGGCAGGCGGCGGAAGCGGCGCGACTCGCACGCGAGCAGGAAGCACTCCGCAAATCGCTCGAGCAATTGCAGAAGGAAGCGGGGACGCAGAGCGACCGCGAGCGCGTGTTGGGCGACCTGAACAAGATCGCCGAGGAGATGCAGGAGGTCGTCCGCAATCTGGAACAGAACGATGTCAATCCCGAGACCATTCGCAAGCAGGAGCGGATCCTTTCGCGGCTGCTTGACGCATCGCGGTCCATGCGGGAACGGGACTTCGAGAAGAAACGCAAAGCAGAGACAGGGAAGCCGGTGATACGCAAGAGCCCATCGGAGCTCGACCAGGATAATCTCGGCGAGACCGACAGGCTCCGCAACGATCTCCTGAAAGCGATGGAGCAGGGCTACTCCAAGGACTTTCAGGAACTCATCCGCAAGTATTTCGAAGAACTGAGAAAGCTGGAATGATCAGTTGGCTTCTAGATCCCTCATTGTGAGAACCAACATCCACAACTGGGATCAGGGTCACCCTGAGCGTGTCGAAGGGTGACTCCAGCAGAATCCGTCACATTTCGACATGCTCAATGTGACGGATTGCTCTGTTATCCAACTATGAGATGGTGCCCATTCTCTACTTCTTTTCCTCCTTCTTCTCCTTCCCCGCGTCCAGCTTGAACTTGAACGGCACCACCACCTCCGTCGTGACCGGCTCTCCCTTGATCGTCAGCGGCTTGAACATCCACTGCTTCATTGCTTCGATCGCAGGCTGGTTGAAGACCTCGTTTGTCGTCTTCAGAACGGTCACGTTCGCGACGGCTCCGTCCTTCCCGATCAACACCTTGAGATAGACCGATCCTTCCAGCGTGTCCTTCTTGGCGCTCTCGGGATATTTCGGAGCGACCGTCTTGATGGGCGTCGGCTGTTCGTCCAGCTGGAGCGCCTGGTCCTTCGCCGGCTTTTCCTGCGGCTCGTCGATCATGCTGACCGAAAAGGGAATGCCGGACATCTGGATGATCGACACGACGGAAGCGGAAAACGCCGTCGCGGTCGCGATAACCAGGATCATTGATGCAAACAGAATGCGTTTCATGATGACCTCTTATGGATGTGTTGGAGTGTTGATCACAGGCGATGAGACCACCTCGACCTCGGGGAGAACGGGGACATACACGTAGCCGTTCCCATTCCGTGCCGCGGGACGAAGCAGCAGCGTTCCGAGGATGAGGAGCAGAACCGCGGCGACGGCAACAGGGGCCGGCACGGTGAAGCGCGCCATCAACCATTGCCGCAGCGTTACGAGGATCGACGCCGATTCCTGCCGTCGAAGCTGCGTCATCACTCGGCGTTCAAGCGATGCGGGAGCCGTGAGCTGTTCCGTTGAGCAGAACGTACTGCGCAATGCGAGCAACTCGCCGAATGCGTCCCTACAGGCAGGACAATGACCCAGATGCGCAAAGAGTTCGGATTGGTCATCATGACCGAGTTCGCTGTCGAACAGCGCACTCAGCAGTTCACGGGACGTTTCGCAGGTCATGGGGCACCTCATTGAAATTGCGTTCGAATGCGCGAGGCCAGAGCAGTTCGCGCTTTGAAGATACGGGACTTGACCGCGCTTTCTGTTGAATTCGTTGCGGCCGCGATCTCTGCATAGGTCAATTGTTGGAATTCACGAAGCACGATCGCTTCACGGTACTCCGCCTTCAACTGGTCAAGCACCGTTTGGAGAATCGTCCGCTGTTCTTCCGAAATGGCCCGGCGGTGTGGATCGTCGTCGGACCAGACCGATTCCGCAGACTCCAATGCGGATGTTCGGTGATTCCGGAGCGCCATCAGGACCTCGTTGCGGGCGATGCGGAAGAGCCAGGAGCGGAACGCATTCCCATCGGCGAGCGAAGCGATCGCCTGATGCGCTTTGAGAAATGTTTCCTGCGCAGCATCTTCCGCCGCGGCGGAATCTCGGAGCATCCGTGCGCAGAAGGCGAACACACCGTTCTGATACCGGCGAAATAACAACGTGAAGGCCTGCCGGTCTCCCGACTTCCATCGTTGCACCAGAATGCTATCGCTCGGTTCCACGATTCTCGCTTCCGCTTGGATTGCTCGTCTCAATATAGATGCAAAACCGGGGGAAAAGTTGCCACCCCCCATGCCCAAAATCCCCCCAAATTTGAAGGGCCGAGAGGAAATTCGTACATTAGGAAGCCTTTGAGTACAGAGCCCATGAGTCTATGAGTATTTAAGCCTTTGAGTCTAAAACCTATGAGGAAGAGCATCGATGTTCTGCTCACCGGCTCACAGACTCACCGGCTCATCGGCTCAACGGCTCAACGGCTCATTCACCCAATCAACAATCAATAATCAAAAATCAATAATCAATTATCTCAACTCACCAACCTTCCTCTCCCAGTGCCCACAATCCACAATCCGCAATCTACAATCCGCAATCCCTTGGCTCCTTCCAAAGTCTTTGTTACCGGTTCTACCGGATTCATTGGAACGAAGCTTGTCAATGCGCTGATCCAGCGCGGTCATACGGTGCATGCACTCACTCGCGCGACGAGCAATCGCGAGGGGCTGACGCACGAACGCATCCGTCTCGTCCAGGGGGACATTATGGATGCGGAATCCCTGCGCAAGGGAATGGAAGGATGCCGCTATGTCTTCCATCTCGCGGCGTATGCGAAGAACTGGGCGAAAGACCCGAAGATCTTCTTCGACCAGAACATCCGGGGCATGCGGAATGTATTCGATGCGGCCAAAGCTGTCGGCGTCGAGCGCATCGTCTTCACCTCGACCATTGTGACCTTCGGTCCGACCCCTCCGGGTGTTGTGGGGGATGAAGCGATGCCCCGCATCACGCCGCGGTACTACACGGAGTATGAGGAAAGCAAAGCCATCGCCGAACAGGAGGCGCTGAAGCTCGCCGCCGAAGGATTTCCGGTTGTCATCGTGAATCCGACCCGTGTGTACGGTCCAGGAAAATTGACCGAAGGAAATTCCGTCAGCCTGATGATCGACATGTACGACCGCGGAAAGGTCCCCGTTCTGCTTAACGGCGGCAAGGATGTCGGCAACTATGCGCTCGTCGATGATCTGGTGGAGGGACACATCCTGGCGCTCGAGCGAGGACGCATCGGCGAACGCTACATCCTCGGCGGAGAGAATGCATCGCTCAAGCAGTTCTTCCAATTCGTCGACGAGGTGAGCGGCAAGCGCCATATCCAATTCAACCTCCCGCCGAAACTCGCGATGACGTACGGCACGGTCGAGAAGAAGAAAGCGGAATGGCTCGGCATCTATCCGCAGATCACCCCCGGATGGGTCGAGACGTTCCTTCAGGACTGGGCATACTCGTGCGCGAAGGCAGAGCGGGAACTCGGATATCACATTACCCCGCTCAAGGAGGGCGTCCGCCGGACGTACGAGTGGATCATCGATGAACGCGCACGACAGAAAGGGAAATGATGAAGCAATTTCTGGATTCCCTCGTCCCCGGCGGTTCGGTCGCCCGACTCTTCACCGGCGAGAACCGAAAGCCGACGCTCATCCTTCTCTGGACGCCGCTCATTCTTACCACGTGGAAGTATTTTGGAACAAAACCGTTCTATCTCCAGCATCTCTCGTCGTCGTTCGTGTTGTTCGATAATCCCGCCAAGACCGCGGAATGGTACACATACGGAACGGCGTTTCTTCTCTTTGGCGTTCTGTCCGTTCTGTTCGTTCGGTTCATCCTTCGCGAGCCGCTGAGCGCATACGGCTTGACGATGGGGGACTGGCGGTTTTCGCTGAAGGCGCTTGCTCTCCTTGCGCCGGTCATGGCGCTCATCACCTATCCCTCTGCGTCCGACCCGCAATTCATCGCCGAGTATCCGCTCTTCAAAGGAGCCGGTTCCTCGCTTGGGACGTTCATCGAGCATGCCTTCGCGTATCTCTTCTTCTACATCGGGTGGGAGGTCTATTTCCGCGGGTTCATGCAATTCGGTCTGCGTGAACGGTTCGGAGACTGGTATGCGATCCTGATCCAGGTCGGCTTCTCTTGCATCCTCCACATCGGCAAGCCGGATGGAGAGATCTACAGCTCCATCCTCGGCGCGCTCATCTGGGGGATCGTGGCATTCCGTTCCCGTTCATTGCTCGTCCCGATCATCACGCACTGGATCCTAGGTGTTTCTCTGGACTACTATATCTCGTTCTTATCTTCTAACATAGGCTTGTTTCGCGTGACCAACTCTCAGATCACAATTCGCGGCATTCGACTCCGGGCGACGGACGGGCTGATCCTCGCCACGCTCGCATTCTTCTCGCTTCTGGCTGTGCTCTTCTTCTGGCGCGTCCCCGACTGGTGGATGTTGGTCCTCAAGAACATCGGCGTCGCGATCGTCTATCTCGCATTCATCCACTACAGCGACCGGGCATCGGGGAAGTTCCTGAAGTTCTTCCTCCGCGTCGCCGCGGTGACGCTCTCGTACGCGTATCTCTTCGGCGCCGTGGACAAATTGCAGATGCTCATCCACGGGCGATGGATGGATTCCTATATCCTCGACTTCGAGCAGTGGATCTTCGGCGTTCAACCGACGCTGTGGCTGCAGGATTATACCACGCCTTGGCTTACCGAATGGCTGATGTTCTCGTACGTCGTGTATGTCCCCCTGTATCCCATCCTGTGCGGGATCATCTATTATAAGAAGGGGGAACTGGCAATGGAGGATTACTTCTTCACGCTTGGCTTCACGAACATCCTCTGCGATATCGGCTTCATCCTCCTGCCGGTCGCGAGTCCGATGTACTGGATCAAGGAACTCTACACGGTCCCGCTCGACGGATATGTGTGGACCTATCTGGGCGAGTTGATGCGAAGCCATCTGCACTATGCGGGCGGATCGATCCCGAGTCCGCACGGTGCCGCGGCGACCATCATGTGGGCGATGGCGTATCGCTATCATCGACCGTCGTTCTGGGTCATGGCTCCCGTCGTCATCTCGCTGTACGTTTCCACCTTCTACGGGCGATATCATTACATGACCGACGTCGTGGTGGGCATTCTGGTCGCGTTCGTTGCCCTTGCGCTGGCACCGGTTCTGATGCGTTTGTGGGACCGCATCGCGCGCTCGCCGCGCCTTGCATCGTAAGATCCGCGAGCACCCATCGTCGCGGTCTGACAGAGACTTCACATAAGGAGAGGACTCATGCGCATCCACCGCTTCCTTTCGCTTGCTCTTTCGCTGCTTCTGCTTGCCTGTCAGCCGCAGGACCGGTATGACCTGCTGATCACGAATGTGCGGGTCGTGGACGGCACGGGCAATCCGTGGTATACCGCGGATGTCGGCGTTCGCGGAGACCGTATCGTGGATATTGGGATGCTGAGCGACGTCTCGGCCGTGCGGCGCATCGAGGGCAACGGTCGTGTACTGGCCCCCGGCTTCATCGACATGCTCGGTCAATCCGACCTTTCCCTCCTCGTCGACAATCGTGCGATGAGCAAGATCTCGCAAGGCGTGACCACCGAGATCACAGGAGAAGGGGAATCCGCCGCGCCGCAGAACGAACGCACCAAACGAGACCTCGAAGCCTATGAACGCCGTCATGGCGTGAAGATCGATTGGACCGACTTCGAAGGATACTTCCGTGCGTTGGAGGAGAAGAAACACGCGATCAACATCGGCACCTTCGTCGGTGCGACGCAGGTTCGCGCTGCCGTCGTGGGCTACGACGACCGTGTCGCGACCGATGCCGAACTTCAGCAAATGAAGGACTTGGTAGACCTCGCGATGCGTCAGGGTGCGTTGGGAGTCAGCACGGCGCTCGAATACGCGCCTGCCGCGTATGCCCCCGTGCAGGAGCTGATCGAGCTTTCGAAGATCGCGGCGGCACACGGAGGCATCTACATCACGCATATCCGTGATGAACGCGACCACATCATCGAAGCACTGTATGAAGCAAGCGACGTTGCACGCGGCGCACGCATCCCGGCGCACATCTGGCATCTGAAAGTTGCCGGCAAGCAGAACTGGGGACGCATGAGCGAGGTGACGAGGCTGATCAGCCGCTTTCGTTCCGAAGGATTGGACGTCACGGCGGATGTGTATCCGTACACGGCGAGCGGCACGAGCCTGAGCGCAGCGGTTCCCGCCTGGGTGCATGATGGCGGGACGGAGAAATTCCTCGAGCGGATCAAAGATCCCTCCGTCCGCATCCGCATCAAAGGAGAACTCGAGGGAACGACGAAAGGCGCGGTTAACTTCTATCGCGGAACCGGTCCCGAGGGAATCATGATCGCTTCGATCGGCAATCCCGAGTTGAAGAATCTCGAAGGACTCATGCTGAGCGCGATCGCGAACGGGTGGAAGAAGCCCCCCGTTGATGCGTTGCTCGACCTGCTGATCGCGGACTCCGCGCGGACGGGTGCGATCTACTTTGCGATGAACGAGCAGGATGTGCGCATGGCCATCGCGCAGCCATGGACCGGCTTCAACACAGACGCCCGCGGCATCGCCATCGACGGCCCGTTCAGCACCAGCAAGCCGCATCCCCGCGCGTATGGAAGCTTCACGCGCATCCTCGCGAAGTATGTTCGCCAGGACAATGTCCTGTCACTCGAAGATGCGATCCGCAAAATGACCTCTCTCGCAGCACAACGGTTCGGTCTCGACTCGCGGGGATTGGTGAAACCCGGGTTCTATGCGGACCTCGTTCTGTTCGATCCGGCGAAGGTGGTTGACAAGGCGACATTTGAGAACCCTCATCAATATTCGGAGGGAATGGATGTTGTGATGGTCAACGGACAGTCGGTGTGGGAGAACGGGGCGTTCACCGGCAATCTCCCCGGCCGCATTCTGAAGGGGGCGGGCGCACAGAAGTGAGTCGATCGTCCATTTACCTTGGCTCTGATCGCTGCATGTATCTCTGATGCTGGCAGCCATCAACCAGAGGAGGATTCCATGAGGAACATCGTCGCTGTGTTGCTTCTCACGAGTTCAGTCGCCGCGTTTGCGCAGCAGCAAGCGAGTGAGCGGCTCTCGGTCGATCTCACCGTCTATAACATGAACATGGCGCTCGTGCGGGAGGAGCGCACCATCGATTTCACGAAGGGGATCAATCGCGTCACCGTCCCCGACATTCCCGCAACGATCGATGGGACGTCGCTCCATTTTGCGAGCAAGACCGATCCCGTCGCCGTGAAGGTCCTGGAGCAAAACTATCAATACGACCTGCTCCATCACGCGAAACTGCTGGAGAAGTACATCGGCAAGGAAGTGGAGTTCATCCGTACCGATGTGGAAGGGAAGAAGGAATACACCGTTCGCGGCAAATTGCTGGCCAGCGGTTGGCAGCCGCAGCCGAACTATACGCCCTACGGCGGCGGAGCGGCCTACACGTTCGGCGGGCAGATGATCGCCGAGATCAACGGAAAGATCGAGATCTCACCGGCCGGCCGGCTCATTCTTCCGGCGCTTCCGGATGGTCTGGTTCTGAAGCCGCAGCTGCAATGGCTCGTTCAGTCCCTTCGTGCGGGAACCCACCGCGCGGAGATCAGCTACATTGCGAATCAGCTGACCTGGAACTGCGACTACGTCGTACTGCTTGACGCCAAGGATACAAAGCTCGATCTCACCGGCTGGGTCACGCTCAAGAACAATTCCGGGACGACGTTTCGCGATGCGGGATTGAAGCTCGTCGCCGGCGACGTGAATCGCGTGCAGGATGCAGGGGCGACGGTGGGGATGGCGAAAGCAATGCGTGCGATGGAAGCCGACGCGATGGCGCCGCAGTTCGAGCAGAAGGAGCTCTTTGAATACAAGATCTACACCTTGCAACGGAAGACCGATCTCGCGAACAACGAGACCAAACAGATCGAATTGACCTCGGCGTCGAGTGTGGACGCGAAGAAGGTATTCCTTTACGACGGCATCGGCGACCAATGGCGCTACTGGCGGAACAATCCTTCCTACCGGAATCAGGGGAGCTTCGGACAACAATCGAACACCAAGGTCGGCGTCTTCGTGACGTTCAAGAACGAACAACGCGCCGGGTTGGGCATCCCGCTCCCCAAAGGAAAGGTCCGCGTGTATAAACGCGATGATGACGGGAAAGAGCAATTCGTCGGTGAAGACCTGATCGATCATACGCCGAAGGATGAAGAAGTGCGGCTCTATCTCGGGAACGCGTTCGACATCGTGGGCGAACGAGCGCAGAAGGATTTCAAGGTCATTGTCAGCGGTCATGTGATAGAAGAGACGATCGAGATCAAGTTACGGAATCACAAGGAAGAGTCGGCGGAAGTTCTCGTTTACGAGCACCCGTGGCGTTGGAACGAATGGAGCATTACCCGCAGCAGCCTGCCGTGGGAGAAGATCGACCAGTCCACGCTTCGAATTCCGGTGAAGCTGAAGAAGGGGGAAGAACGAATCGTGACGTACAGCATCCGCTACACATGGTAGATGAAGAACGGGATCACACGAACGAGTGAACTCCGATCGTTGATCGCAGCGATACAGCGGTCGGGTCCCAACGATCCGTGCGTGAAGGATCTGGTGATGATCTGCCAGCGCATGGCGGCGGCGTACATTCGGGCCAAGACGAATGCGGGGGGATTCGATCCTGCCAGGCTCGGATTGAACGCTGACGACTACGCCTTCGATGCGATCGCGGACCTCTTCCGTCCGCTGGAATCGGGGTCGTATGCGATCATTGAGGAGTTGTCGGGCGCAGGGACACTCCCGCATCTGACGGCGGAGCAGCTCGAAGCGGAACTCCGCCTTCGGGTCTTCAATGCCGTCAACCGGCAGATGTTCCGCTCGTATCGTGATTCCGATCCGGGTCTGGCAAAACTGCTCCGCAACGTCAAGCGAACGCTTCAGGACCACCGCGACGTCACGATGCTGGAACGGAACGGAGAATGGATGGTGGTTCCGTGCCGTTGTGCAACGTTCCTGTCGTCGAAGCCGATGCTCACGCCCGAGCTTCTGCACGCGGAATTGGCGGGGCGCAGCCTCGAGACCCGGGACCTCCGC
>JALONE010000394.1 GCA_025455125.1 Bacteroidota bacterium | reverse complement strand
GGAGGAATGCGAGGGAGAACTCGCGTGCGTCTTCCCGCTTCTTCGAAGGAAGGAGTTGCGCGAGCACGTCGAGCGCCGAAGGTGTGCTCGTTCTTCCCAACGCTTCACTCATCGCGGTTCGCACCGAACGATCGTTCTCCGCCGTCCAGCGGGAAAAGAGCATCACATCCGAGTACGGACTTGGCGTGAGACCGAGTGCGAACGCCGCAGAACGGCGCACCCCCGGATCATCATCGGACAAGCGGGCCCCGAGTGCCACGGCCGCTATGGTGTCCTGCAGATTCGCGAGCGCGGAGGCGGCCCGGTTCCGAATTGCAGACTCACGCGATTCGAGCGCCACGAGAAGCGAATCGACCGGCCCACGCTCATCCTGCCACCGCATGATGTCGCGACGGCTTATCACTTGTGCCGATATCTCTGTGGTCAGAACAAACACCAGCAGGAACAGTGACCGCGTCATTCCTCAGTCTCCTTGGAACGCATTGAACGAAATCCCCACGCCGAGATAGATCTGAAAGTAGTCCGGGTGAACGGTGACCGAACCATCGCCCAGTTGCTGCGGCAGACTGAAGCTCTTGACGTATCGAACGCCACCGTCAATGGTCCAGGTATTGCTGAAATTCAGATCGACGCCGAGGGTCATGTCGTACCCGAAGATGGTCCGTCCCTCTTCCTGCAGTTTCTGCCGGATCTCATTCTCGCGATCGAAGTCGTCCGGGATCACCACATCCGTGTCGATCCGATAATGGACCAGCGCGAGATGGATCCCCCCATGAGGCCGGATGAAGCCATTCCCATGTCCGCCAATCTCCCCTCCGACGAACAGCCTGAAATAGTTCTGCGAGGTCTGCTGTTCCGTCCGCAATCCCGTAAGACGGTCCTGGAAGAATTTCGTCGCGGAAAGCAGATTGACAACTTCGAGCCCGCCGTCGAAGGCGACAAGATTCGCCATGGACTCGAGGGGAACGACCGCGTGAATGCCTCCTCCCCAGCCGGGACGGGCGTAATCCCGAGCCGCCGCTCCGTACGGCGTCATGCGGATCCCATAGATGCCAAGTTTGCCGCCGGCATTGAGCTCCTGTCCCAACAGGAGCAAGGCTGCTATCAACAGGATCATATGTTTTGAGGGCACAGTTCGCGTCATCATAAGTGTTCCTTTGATAAGAGTGCGTCCCCCAATTGAAACAGACGTTGAGCGTTGTTCGTGGTCACCTGTTCGACAGCGGACTCCTCCACACCGCACTGTGCTGCGATATGCCTGGCGATGAGCCGAACGTTGGCTGGTTCGTTCCGCTTTCCTCGGAGCGGGATCGGAGCGAGGTACGGAGAATCGGTCTCCAGCAGGATGTTCTCAAAACCGAATTCCCGCACGACGGACATCGCGTCCGATTTCTTGAATGTCACGATTCCCGGATACGAGACGAAGAATCCGAGTTCGCGAAGCCGGCGCGCATCTTGTACCGTCCCGGGGAAGCAATGAAACACTCCGCGTTCGTTCCGCCAATCCGGATGCTGCTGGACCTGTGCTTCAACCGTCGCCATCGTTTCGGCCTGAGATTCCCGCGTATGAATCACGACCGGAAGATTCGCCTGCCGACGGCCACAACTTTCTCGTGCTGGGTCATGCCCCTGATCAGTTCGATGTCATTATTCGAGCACTTCGCAGCCTCGTGCGGATGAATACCGACACAAGCGAAGATGCCGTCGTGCGCTTCCGCCAAGGCGATCGCCTGCCTGCTCGTGGCGACGTCGGTTCCGGGAACCACGATCTGCCGAACTCCCGCTTCGATTGCGCGAGCGAGGACGGCGGCAAGGTCCTGCTGAAAATCCTCGAAGAACAGATGCGCGTGCGTGTCGATATACATGATACGATGATACGCCAATGTTGAATCGGATTCAAGAAATCTCATCGATTCGCTTTGGAATGCCTCCATTGGGATGCGACATTGGAAATCATCCCTCTCTTCCGTATATTTTGTGTCACTTGAATCTTTCGAAGCGACTGGATGACGACCGCCGATCTCAACGCCGCAACGCCTCCCCGGACGACGTATGACCGTTCGTATGTCGAGTCGCTGTTCGATTCCATCGCCCACCGGTATGATCTGTTGAACCGGGTTCTGAGCGCGGGCACGGATGTCCGTTGGCGTCGGCGTGCGATCAGCAGGCTTGTCCCGTCAGCCCCCAAGCGTTTGCTGGACGTCGCCACGGGGACGGCGGACGTCGCCCTGACTGCCGCGGCGATGCTTCCGTCGGAGATCGTTGGGATCGACGTCTCTGCATCAATGCTTGCGATCGCCGAGAAGAAGATCGCTCGGCGCGGACTCGAGCACCGCATTCGCGTCGAACGGATGGCCGCGGAGGAGATTTCCTTCGGCGAAGGGAGTTTCGATGCTGTCACGGTCGCCTTCGGCGTTCGGAATTTCTCGAGCCTCGAAGCCGGCCTTGCGCAATTCGCTCGCGTTCTGGTACCGGGCGGCGTTGCGGTGATCCTTGAATTCTCCACACCCCGCGGACGGTTGTTCGGCCCGATCTATCGATTGTATAGCCGCGTTCTCCTTCCTGCCGTCGGTGGATTGGTCTCGCGGAACAAGAAGGCTTATTGCTTTTTCCCTTGGCTCCTGTACCCTTGTGAAGAGAACGGCATCTTTCTGGCCAAATATCTGTGAATTAGTTAACAGAAATAGTAGTAAAGCAAATGTGGTTTTCATATGATCTGCAAAATTATAATTGGTTCTCTGATTTCGGAAGTAACATCCCCCTGCTTCGCTTCCCCCTTCTAAGGGGGATT
>JALONE010000078.1 GCA_025455125.1 Bacteroidota bacterium | reverse complement strand
CACTTCCCTGATCCGTTCGTCCGCATCAAGCTTCCTCAGGCGTGATGTGGTCCGTCCTTTCGCTTCCTGTTTCTCTGCGACAAAATGACAATCCGCGAACGCCGCGATCTGCGGGAGATGCGTGATGGCGACGATCTGATGGAACTCAGACAGTCCCTTGAGGCTTTTTCCGACGGCGGCGGCGATCCGTCCGCTGATGCCAGTATCGATCTCGTCAAAGACGAGAACGGGGAGGCGGTCTGCCTTCGCGAGGATGGTCTTCAGTGCGAGCATCACGCGGGAGACCTCTCCCCCGGAGGCGACTTTCACAAGCGGCTTTGGCACTTCGCCGGCGTTGGTCGACAGAAAGAACTCCACCAGATCGATACCGCGCGGCGTCGCCTCGAATTCGTCCTTCCCAAAGCGCAGGCTCAATCCCTCGGCCGTCGCAGCGGCTGTAGCGGTCTTCGTAGTGATCTGCACATCGAATTGACCGTGCGGAATCCCGAGTCGGATGAGCTCCGCCGCGACTGCTCGGTTCAACTTCGGGGCACATTCGCGTCGTTTGGTTGAGAGGCGCTCTGCCCGCTCTGAACATGCACGTTGCGATTCGTGGAGCTGTGATTCCAACCGTGCGATCGCCTCATCGAAATTCGAAGCAATGTCGACCGCGCGTCCAATGGCCTCCCGATGGGCGAGCACGGCTCCCAGCGAGCCTCCGTATTTCTTCTTCAGGAGCGTGATCTGGCCAAGCCGTTCCCTGATCTCCTCCAAACGCTCCGGATTGAATTCGATCTTCGCATTATACGTCTGAAGGAACTTCGTCAATTCCCCGACGACGGCGGCCGCGGAAGCACACTCCCCTTTCGGCTCCTCGAACGCGTTGTCGATGGCAGCCAGGTCTTCGAGTTGGTTCCGAGCCTTGACGAGCAAATCGTATGCCGATTGTTCTCCGTCGTAGAGCATTTGGTACAACCGGCCTGTCGCATCAAACAACTTCTCAGCGTTCTCGAGGATCCGGAGTTCATGCGCGAGCCGATCTTCTTCATCCTGCTCGGGGCTGACGGCATCGATCTCCTTGATCTGGAATTCGAACAGATCCCGCTTTTCCTTGAGCTCGCGTTCCTGTTTTCGAAGTCCGCGAAGATCAGCGGCGCGCGCGACGAGCGTGTCATAGGACGAGCGGTATTCGGCAACGAGCCCGTCCAATCCGCCGAACTCGTCCACCAATTCGAGATGCGTTTCGGCCCGAAGGAGGGATTGATGCTCGTGCTGGCCATGCAGGTCGACGAGAAGGTCACCCATCTCCTTCAATGTGCTGAGGGGAACCGGCGTATCGTTGACGAAACAACGCGACTGTCCTTTGGTGGCCACTTCGCGGCGAACGATGAGTTCTTCCTCCCCTTCGATCTCAAGCCGCTTCAAGATACCAAGCGCCTTTCGGTTGCCGACGATTCCGAAGACCCCCTCGACGATCGCCTTTTCCGCGCCTTTGCGCACGACATCCGTCGTCGCCCGTTCACCCAGCAGGAGGCCGAGGGCATCGACGACGATGGATTTCCCGGCTCCTGTCTCACCGGTGAGGATGTTCAAGCCGGTTTCGAATTCGATCTCGACAGAATCGATGAGCGCGTAGTTCTGTATGGAAAGCGTGCGAAGCATGGATGCGTATAAGTACAGAATGTACCGAAAAAAAGCGGGATTTCAACCGAAGTCGAAGTATTGAACTTCAGGAACGTCTGGGAGGGCCCCGTGGAAGTACGCGTAATGGAAGAACTCAGCCAGCGCTTCTTCTTCACGCTCGCCGAGATCGTATGACAGCGATGCGAAGTATGCGGACATCGCATCAAGCGTATGATGGGAAGAGATCGCGAGGTCGTGGATCACACGCTCGCGAGTGCGGAGTCCGCTCTCTTTCGCCGACACAAGCGCCTTCGCCTCTTCGGTTGTGAGATGCTCCTCGCGGCCAACCCAGAATCCGAACACATAGGGGAGATCCGTGAGATCGACCCACTCTTCGACGAGGTCGAGAACGAAGACGTCGGGAGTGCTCGGCTGTGACTTCGCTGGCTCGAAGGAGACAATGAGGGCTGCATCAGCCTTCTGAAGCATCGCTTCCGGGTCGGGGAGCATGGGAAGGAAGACGAGATCGTTCCCCTGGGAAGGCACGTTGCGGTATTTTTCGACCAGGATGATCTTGGCCAGCAAGATCTCGCTGGTGACCCTGATATCAACCGCGACCGAGCGGATATTCCGCACGTTCGACTTGATCAGCAGCCGGACGATCCCGCACGCTGCCGATGCAGAGACGCCAATGCCCGGAACGATGCAGTATTCCGCACCATGCCGGGCATAGTCGATGGGAGATAAGAACGCGCACCGGAGATCGCCGGCGCGCTCATTGAACGCCAATGCGTTCTTCGCGGGAAGATCGACCGCAATCGTGAACGGCGAATCGGGCCGATCGAGTCCCTGTACCAGCGGCCGGACGAAGAGATGGCCGGGGACCGCCAGGGCGGGACGCATTGCTCAGGCCGTGGTTTTCTGGGCGACGGCCTTCGCGGCGAGCGAACGGATATAGTACAACTTCGAGCGGCGTACGCGGCCGCTTTTCACGAGATCGATCTGCGCGATGCGGGGAGAATGAACCGGGAAGATGCGCTCCACGCCGACACCATCGGAGATCTTCCGAACGGTGAACGTCTCATTCGCACCCGAACCGCGGCGCGCAATGACGATTCCCTGAAAATCCTGGATGCGCTCTTTCTCGCCTTCTTTGACCTTCACATGCACATTGACGGTGTCCCCTGGCTTGAACGACGGGACATCCGACTTGAGTTGAGTTGCTTCGACCAGCTTGATCTTGTCCATACGGCACTCCGATGAATCAACTGTAAGTAGGAAGAATCGAATCTCGTTTCATTGGTCGGAGCGATCCAGCAAATCGCTCCGTAATTCTCGTGTGCGCTGTTCCCGCTGTTCCTGCCGCCATTCGTTGACGGCTTTGTGATCTCCCGATAAGAGCACATCGGGGACCTTCATCCCGCGGTATTCCGCGGGCCGTGTGTACTGTGGACTCCCGAGAAGTCCATCCTGGAACGAATCCGACAGGGCTGATTCCCCGTCGTTCAACACGCCCGGGATGAGACGAACGACCGCATCAACAATGACGGCGGCGGCAAGTTCTCCGCCGGTCAGGACGAAATCTCCTATGGAGATCTCTCGGGTGACCAAGGAGTCCCGCACACGCTGGTCGACGCCTTTGTAGTGGCCACAGAGCAGGAGAATGTTTCGCTTCAGGGACAACTCCGTCGCCAGATGCTGATCGAACCGCTCGCCGTCCGCCGAGAGGAAAACGACCTCATCGTACACGCGCTCCGACTGCAGGTGCTCCACACATTCAAAGAGCGGTTCGGGCTTCATCACCATACCAGCACCGCCGCCATACGGCGTGTCGTCGATGGTCTGATGTTTGTCGTGCGCGAACTCCCGGAGGTCATTCACGACAATGGCTGCGATCCCTTTGGCTTGCGCCCGTTTCAAGATGCTCTCCTGAAACGGACTGTCCAGCAGTCGCGGGAGCCCGGTGACGATGTCGAACCGTATCACTCAAACAATCCTTCCAGCGCCGTCACCACGATCCGTTTGCCTGGGACATCCACGACGCGGATTATCGCCCGCACGGCAGGAACCATGTACTCCCGATCTCCTTGCCTCACGATCCAAACGTCATTCGCCGGGAGCGCCAGGACGTCTCCGACCGTGCCGACGGAACGTCCTTCCGTCGTTACGACGGTGCAACCAATGATGTCATCGACACGGTATGCTCCCGTTTTCGCCTTCGGGGCATCGCGTTCGGGAACAAAAACATACCGGTCCCGCAATTGCTCGGCTGCATCTCGCGTTTCGACACCGGCGAACGCTGCGACCCATGAGCCGTTCATCATGCGGATCCGCTCGATGGAGAATCGCTCGGCATCCACCTCTTGAGTTCCGATGAACACCTCCCCCTCGCCATCGAGGCGGTGCGGGTCATCGGTGAGCAAATTCACCTTCACTTCACCACGGACTCCGACCGGACGGGCGATTCGTCCGACAGCGATCAGGTCACGATGGTCGTTCGTTGTCAACCGACAATATCCAGTACTGCACGTTTTCCCTCTTTTGCCGCGACGGCCCGGAGGAGAACGCGAACTGCTGAAGCGGTCTTGCCGTCGCGTCCAATGATCTTCCCGACGTCCCCTTGAGCGACCGTCAGCCTAAAGACCATCTTCTGGTCTTTCTCTTCCATCTCGATGGCAACCTGATCAGGATGGTCCACGAGATGCTTGGCCACGAATTCCAGGAAGTCCTTCATCGCACCCTCCTGTGGGTTGACTTCGGCGACCCCTCCGACCGACCTCACACGTCCGAACCCCTTCTCTCCGGGATCCGCCGTCCTGCCAATCGTCTGGAATTCTTTCTCCCGCGATCGCGGAAGCGTTAGGCCGTCGCCTCGGCTGCGGGAGCTGCAGCAGCCTTCTTCTTGGCCGCGCGCCGCGCCTTGCGATCCGACTCGCGCTTGGCTTTGTCCGCCTGCTGCATCTGCCAGCGCTCGATGACCGACGTTACCACCGATTCATCCTTCCCTTGACGAACGAGCGTCCACTTGAGCCAGAACCCTGTTCGACGGAACAAGGAACGGACCGTATCGGTCGGCTGAGCGCCTTTGCGCAGCCAATACTCGACACGCGTTTCGCGCACCGTGATGGTCGCGGGATTGGTGTTCGGATTATACTGACCGAGCGCTTCGAGATATCCGCCGTTCCGCGGCTTCCGGATGTCGGTCGCCACGAACTTATAGATCGGATGCTTCTTTTTCCCTTCACGCCGTAAGCGGATCTTGACCACGAATGTACTCCTGAGAATGAGGAACGAACACTATGCTATTGTCGATTCTTGATTGTTGATTACTGATTATTGTTTCGCATCTGAAATGGCATGTTCTTCATCGCTCGCCGCATATTGCCTTTGCTGAGCCGCTTCATCATGCGCTGCATCTCATCGAATTGCTTGAGAAGGCGATTGACATCCTGCACCGTTGTACCGCTTCCCAGAGCGATCCGCCGGCGGCGACTTCCGTTGATGATCTGCGGTCGCGTTCGCTCTTCCCGCGTCATCGATTGGATGATCGCCTCCACTCGAACGAGCCCCTTCTCGTCAATTTCCGCTCCCGCCGGGAGCCGGTTCATTCCCGGGATCATGGATGCCAACTGGTCGAGCGGACCCATCTTGCGGACCTCCCTCAATTGTTCCAGGAAGTCCTCGAAGGTGAACTGCGCTTTACGCAGTTTCTGCTCGAGGGTGGAAGCCTTCTCTTCGTCGAACCGTTCCTGCGCTTTCTCCACAAGAGTGACAATATCACCCATGCCGAGAATGCGGGAAGCGATCCGGTCGGGATAAAACGGCTCGAGGGCATCGAGCTTCTCCCCGACTCCGATGAACTTGATCGGCTTCTGGACGACGGCGCGAATGGAAAGTGCCGCTCCTCCGCGGCTGTCGCCATCCAGCTTTGTCATAACGATGCCGTCGAAATCGAGGCGATCGTGGAACGCTTTTGCCGTGTTGACCGCATCCTGACCCGTCATCGAGTCCACGACGAACAGGATCTCATGAGGAGTGATGGCAGCGCGGACCCCCTCGACTTCCTGCATCATCGCTTCGTCCACATGCAGGCGACCGGCAGTGTCAACAATAACGGTATCCCGGATGTTCTTTCGGGCATACTCGACCGAGGCTCTGGCGATCTCGACCGCGCCGCTTGAACGATCCGCATACACAGGAATCTCCAGCTGCTTGCCGAGGGTTTCCAGCTGATCGATGGCCGCCGGGCGATGCACGTCCGCCGCCACCAACAACGGCAGCCGTCCTTTGGAGCGCAGGTGGTTCGCGAGCTTCGCGGAAAACGTCGTCTTCCCTGAACCCTGCAGTCCCGCGATCAAGATCACTGTTGGCGGGGCCGGCGCCGTGGCGATCTCGGTCCGCGTCGTTCCGAGCAACTTGACCATCTCGTCAAAGATGATCTTGACGATCAGTTGCCCTGGGG
>JALONE010000077.1 GCA_025455125.1 Bacteroidota bacterium | reverse complement strand
CGCCACCGCGGCATTCGCATTCGGATGATTCCAGTCCCGGTATTGACTCCGTTCATCTCAAGCCTCTGGCTCGGTCTGATCACTCCTTTGTACGCGCGCATCGGGAGGAAACTCATCGAGAGCATTGTTCACTCAACGGTCGTGCGCGACGACTCCGCCCTTCGCACATTTCCCATTCGTCCCATCGGCATGGATGCAGCACTGCAGAAGGCTCTTGCCAATGAGGACCACGACTTTGCGATGACGCGATGGTCGGATGCGCTTTCTTCGTCAGGCAATGTCCGTTCGTGGGGCGGTGTTCGTTTTGGCGCGCGACTGGTGGATTCACGGACCGTGAGCGTGAACGCACCCCCCTCCCATGCGTTTCGCCCCATTCGGCGCATCGGTGGTACAACGGGATGGTATGCGTGGAATGTCTTGTGGCATATCCGGGGAATCCTTGACTTATTGGTGGGTGGCGTCGGCATGCGACGCGGCCGTCCACATCCTGAAGAACTTCGGGTCGGCGACACCGTCGACTTCTGGCGCGTCGAAGCGTACGAGCCAGACCATCGCGTGCGCCTCGCGGCGGAAATGAAGTTGCCCGGACGAGCGTGGCTTGAGTTTGAGGTCACCGGTGATGAATCCTCCTCGGTAATTCGTCAGACGGCTATCTTTGATCCTATCGGCTTGCTCGGACTCTTGTATTGGTATGGAATATATCCCCTCCATCTCATGGTCTTCAAAGGCATGTTGAAGAACATCGCCGCGGCGGCGACAGACCGCTGAGGCGGATCCCGCCCTGCGAATTGGTCTCCCCCATGAAGAGATTTCATTCACCACAAGAAGAGATGCGATGAATCCTTTCCGTTCGATTCTCATCATCGTGATGTTGCTCAGCGTCGTCTTCCTTGCGATCGCTCAGCACCCAGTCACCTCCAACACCGGCCGCTACACCATCGTCCTCCATGGAGGCGCGGGAAACATCAGCACCGCGATGCCGGATTCCACAAGACGGTCCTACACGGATGCGCTCGCGCACGCACTCAAGATCGGGCAGTCGATCCTCGATACCAGCGGAACGGCGCTCGATGCCGTTGAACAGGTCATCCGGTACTTCGAGACCGACCCGCAATTCAACGCAGGCATCGGAGCGGTCTACACGGCAGATGGAACACACGAACTTGACGCATCGATCATGGACGGCCGTGATCTCTCCTGCGGTGCAGTGGCCGGCGTGAGGCAGATCGCTCACCCGATCTCTCTGTCCCGCATGGTCATGGAACGAACGAAACACGTCCTGTTAACCGGCGAGGGAGCCGAGCGCTTCGCACAACGGATGGGAGTTCCCCTCGTCCCCAACACGATCTTTAATACACAGAAACGCGCAAAGGAGATAGAGGAATACAAGCAGCGCCTCGAAAAGGAAAAGAATGGAACCGTCGGTTGTGTGGCCCTCGACAGGCATGGTAATCTCGCGGCGGGGACATCGACCGGCGGCATGCCGGGGAAGATGCCGGGACGCGTGGGCGATTCTCCCATCATCGGTGCGGGAACGTACGCGAACAATAAAACATGTGCGGTTTCAGGAACGGGATGGGGAGAGAAGTTCATCAAGCAAGGGGTGGCCTTCACGATGTCCGCTCTGATGGAATTCAAAGGGATGACCCTCGCGGAGGCGGCTGAGGAGATCATCTCCAAGCGGCTCGAATCCAACGACGGCGGCTTCATCGCTGTGGATGCAAAAGGCAACTATGCAACGCCTTTCAATGCACACGGAATGTTTCGCGGCGTCGCGACATCCGACGGCGTGTTCGAGGTGACAATCTGGAAATAGTCGACGGTCATCTTGAGCTTGCGGCGGGGCCGTCACTTTGGGACATGCCCCGCGATTGAAGCTCTCTGTGGCAGGCGGGGTCGAAGGATGACATCCTGAGCTTGTCGAAGGATGACTCATCGACTGGCCACTCTTCGACAAGCTCAGAGTGACCAACAATCTACCAGTTCCTTAGACTGAACTTCTTTCATGACCCTCAACGAACTCCGCGCAGATGCGCGTCGATTGCTGGAACTTGTCCGGAAAGGAAATTCCGCGGACACCGCGGACAACATCCTTGTTTTCCTGAATCGAGCGCGTGACACGTTTCCAAATGCCGCCGGTGCCTGGGTTCACGATCTCGCGGCCGGTCTCGAAGCGCACCCCGATGTCACGATGTCCGATCCCGGGCAGCGCCAACGGATCGTTGCATTCCTCGAGGATTGCGCCGCGGGACGCTTTCCCCCCGTCCGGTCCGGACAGCGAAGGAACTCCTGAAATGTGGCGTTCGCGCATCCTTGTTCTCCTTGTCGTCGCGTCAGCTCCTCTATCCTGTCACCGCACAAACGATCCCGCATCGGCTGGCACGCCGGTACCGGATTCGCCGCCGTTGCTTGAGTGGCAGGCGATCACGCCATCCGACAGCAACGGCGTTCTGGAATGCACGGATCTTGCCGTCGATTCCTACGGGGTCGTTTCCGTAACGACCCGTGGCGGCGGTGTTCTGCGCTCGTTCGATCATGGCGCAACATGGACCCCCGTTCGCACAGGATTGCGATCGCTGGACATCCGCTTCATCGATCTGTGCAGTGCCGGAAATGTGTTCATCGCGTCGATGATCGATGTGTATCGGATGGGACGCTTGAGCACACAGTGGACGTATGGTGGAACCCCGGCCGTTTCGATCGATGCATTCGCAACGGCACCAAACGGATGGATGTTCGTGCATGATGATTCATCCGGCATTCGACGGACGATGAACGGCGGCGCAAGCTGGACCCTCGTTCGGACCTGGAGCTCGATCCCGACCCAGTTGAATGCGCTGCTCGTCAATTCGTATGCCGATGTGTACGGTCTCCCCGTTTCAGGCGGAGTGATTCGCTCGACCACTGATGGCGCATCATGGACACAACTCGCAACGCCTGCACCGGCTCGTCAGTACTTCGGACTGTTGTTCCTCCGCGCCGACGTTCTATGTGCGGTTGGTGATTCCGGGACGATCGACCGATCGACCGACGGTGGAACCAGCTGGCACCGTACGCGACACTCAGGCGCGGCGTCATTGAAAGCCATCGCATACAACTCACAAGGACATCTTCTCGCGGGGGATGCTCATGGCTCTCTCGTTCGTTCGTTGAACGAGGGAGCCACCTGGGATCCGGCACCGAACGCTCTTGCGGCGGAATCGATCACCGCTCTTGCTGTGGACGACCAGAATTACGCCTACATCCTCACAGTCACCGGACGACTGTATCGCACATCCACACCCACGGTGAGGTGGAAATAGCCGTTAGCTGTTTCCCTTTTGACTTTTAACTTTTGACTTCTAACTTACAGTTTCTCTTGTCCTCCCCAGCCCTTCATATCGCCAGTCGCAGTTGGACGCTTGCGGAGAGCTATGACTTCTGCCACCGTCTCGCTGCGGCGCATTACGAGAACTTCCCCGTCGCATCACGATTCATCCCGAAGGACCGGCGGAAGCATGTGGCGGCCATTTATGCGTTCGCACGAACCGCAGACGATTTCGCAGACGAACCGGGCTTCACTCCGGCCGAGCGCATTGACAACCTGATGAACTGGCAGCAGCAACTCACCGATTGCTATGAAGGCCGCGCGCACCATCCCGTCTTCATCGCGCTTGCGGAAACGGCGGATCGGTTCCAGATCCCCGCTGAATTATTCCTGCGCTTGCTCACCGCTTTTCGCGCCGATGTGACGGTCAATCGATATGAGACATTCGAGGACCTTCTCGCGTATTGTGAGAATTCGGCGAACCCCATCGGCCGGCTGGTGCTCCTCCTCTTCAACTATCGCAGCGACTCCCTGCTGATGCAATCCGACGCCATCTGCACAGCCCTCCAGCTCACGAACTTCTGGCAGGATATCGGTGTTGATCTTCAGAAGGGACGCATCTACATTCCGCAAGAGGATCTCGGCCGCTTTGGATACACGGAAACGGACATCCGCGAGCGCCGGTGCACCAGAGCATTCCAGGATCTGCTCGCGTCCGAGGTCACAAGGACGGAGTTGTTGTTCGCCGAGGGGCGGGCGTTGCTGCACGCTGTTGGCTCGGACCTTCGGTTCGAACTCACCTTGACCTGGAACGGCGGAATGCGCATCTTACAGAAGATCCGCCGCAGTAATTTCGATGTCTTTGAACATCGTCCGACGCTTTCGCTGATCGATAAGGCGTTTATCGTGCTCCGATCGCTTCATCGTTGATCCATGTCCACCGTTGAACATCTCATACCGAACCTGACGGAGAATCGTCGGAGTAATTTCTACTACTCCTTCCTCATCCTTCCGAAGCCGAAGCGCGAGGCGATCGAGACGATCTATACGTTCTGCCGCGTGACCGACGACATCGTTGACGAGGGGACGGATGACGGACAGAAGCATGCGCGCCTGTTGCACTGGACGGACGAACTCAAGCGCTCACTCTACGGCGTCTCGTCGTATTCCCTGCTCAACCGGCTCGCGTCGATCATACACCGGTTCCGCATTCCGGTCGATCACTTCTACGAGCTCATTAAGGGAATGGAGATGGATCTTTCCCAGACGCGTTACGGGACGTTTGCGGAGCTTGAGCGCTATTGCTATCGCGTCGCTTCGACGGTGGGATTGATCTCCGCCGAGGTGTTCGGTTACACGAACGAGAAGACACGTGACTATGCGGTGAACCTCGGCATCGCGCTCCAGTTGACGAACATTTTGCGGGACATCAAGCCTGACGCAAAGCGCGGGCGCATCTACTTGCCGCTGGAGGACCTGCGTCGGTTCGGGTACACGGAGGAAGAGTTGTTCGCGGGTGTGTACAACGAGCGCTTCATCGAACTGATGAAGTTCGAATGTCAGCGGGCGCATGAATATTATCGACGCGCAAAGCGCTCGCTCGCCGAGGAAGACAAGATCCTGTTCACAGCCGCCCGCACAATGGGAAACATCTACTATTTGCTCCTCCGCCGGATCGAACGCGCGCGGTATGATGTCTTTTCAAAGCGCATCCGTCTTTCGTCGCCCCTGAAATTGCTAGTCGCCATTGCCCTCCGCGTCCGCAACAAGTTCCCGAAGAACTTCCACCGCTACGTCCGTACCGAACTCCCGGCGTAACGACACGCAAAACCAAAGATTCAAATCACCTCCGTTCAAAGAATGGCGCTAAGGCGCTACGACCGCGGCGATCGCAACGAAAGAGTGAACGATCGTGTAACCATAACCGACGCCAAGAGGCAACGACTGCGAGCACTGCGATCGTCGTCCCTTTGCGCCGATCTTCGGTAACCATCAATCATGCTTTGCTGAGATCGTGGCGCTCTTTGCGGCTTTGCGTCATGTTGCTAACTTCGCTATCTTTTTCCCATGCAAGATACCGTTGTCATCATCGGTGCAGGTGTTGCCGGACTTGCGGCGGCAGTTGAGTGCGCGGCGGCCGGAAGGCGCGTGCTTGTCTTCGAGCGGAATCAATATGCCGGAGGACGGGCGCGTTCATTCCGCGACGACACGACCGGCGACATCGTTGACAACGGCCAGCATCTGTTGATGGGATGCTACGCCGCAACGCGCCGGTTCCTCCGACGCATCGGAACCGAGCATCTCACCCAGCTTCAACCCTCCTTGCGCATTCCGTATCTGCGTGCCGTATTCGCAACGGCGGAGTTTTCCGCGGTCCGTCTGCCGGCACCGTTCCATGTTCTTGGCGGTTTGCTCCGCTTCACTCCGTTATCCTCGTCCGAACGCTGGCAGCTGCGCATGCTTGCGGGGTCGCTCCTTGCATCGAGCAAATGGAAGGAGCAAGAACTCGACACCATGACCGCCGACGAATGGCTCACGTCGCTCGGACAGGGACCGGAAGCGCGGCGCTACCTCTGGGATGTCATCACGATCGGTGCGTTGAATGATCATCCGAAAAACGTTTCTGCGTTGCTGCTCTATCGTGTTCTGCGGACGGCGTTCTTTGGAGCGCGCACCAACGCAAGCCTCATGATCCCAACGGTCGGACTCAGCGAATCATAGCCGGCAAAAACGGTATCCGATCGATCGAACTGCCGACGCC
>JALONE010000076.1 GCA_025455125.1 Bacteroidota bacterium | reverse complement strand
CATCCCCCGTGATCATGATCCGGCTCATTACAGCGGCACCGGCACTGGTTCCGCCCAACACCCCGCCTCTATAATAGAGCGCGCGAATATGCTCGAGCATCTTCGTCCCATTCAGCACGGCGGTCAACTTGCTTTGATCGCCACCGGGAAAATAGACGCCGGTCACCCCTTCCATTCGGGCGAGAACAGCCGGATCATCCGCCTGCGTGCGGGTGATGTTCATGTATCGAAGCTCCTTGACGCCGAGCTTCTTGAACTCCGCTTCAACTTCCTCTCCCATTGAATCGGCCAGCGAACTCGCCATCGGGAACGCTGCGACCACCGCTTGCGCTCCTCCGGCGAATCCAACGAAGGCCTTCATGATATCGGCATCACGACGACCACCGCCGATGATCACCAGATGCCCCTGGGGCGTCGAGTCGGGCTGTGCGCATAGTGGAATGACATCGAGCAACAGAACGAGCAGAACGAGGATGCTACGCACGGACAAGCTCCTTCGCAATGTGGGATGAACGTTCAAGGTCTTCGATGAGAATGAATTCGTCGGTTGAGTGCGGCTTCTGCGCGCCGATCCCGATGTTGACCGCGGGGATGCCTTTCGCATTATACTTGTTGGCGTCGCTTCCTCCGGTGTAGCGGATGGGTGTTGGCTCAAGGCCTGCGCCCCTCAACGCCCGTTCCAGTTCCACCACGACCGGAGAGGTCGGAGCAAGAACGTACGGTTCGAAATCCACTGCGGTCTCGAACTCGAGTCTCCCCTTCCCTTCCACCGTGGAGCGGAAGATGGATTCAATGATCTGCAGGTGTTCGCCGATCCGTTGCGGTGTGAATGACCGCACTTCTCCCTCGATGGCCACGCGCTCCGGCACGGCATTCACCGCTTCGCCGCCAACGATCTTTCCGACGTTTGCCGTCGTCTCCGCATCGATCCGTCCAAGCGGAAGCTTCGCGATCGCCTCGCTCGCCAGTACGATGGCGCTCATCCCTTCTTCCGGATTGACTCCCGAATGCGCCGACCTTCCGATCACGCGGGCGTTGAACAGATGCAGCCCGACGCTCTCGCGGATGTAGATTCCGGGACGCTTGGAGCAATCGAACACAAACCCGCCGATGACATTGAATCGTGAAAGGTCCACCGTCCCAGCACCATAGAGCGCGAGCTCCTCCCCGAACGTGAAAACGCAAAAGTAGTTTCGTTGCGGGATCGTGGGACGAACGGACGACAGCAAGAGATCGACGAGCACTGAAAGCCCAGCGCGATTGTCGGCGCCGAGAATGGTCGTCCCGTCAGACGTAATGTGATCCTCGCGGACGATCGGCTTGAGATGTGCCGTCGGGAGAACCGTATCCAGGTGGGCGGTCAGCATCAGCGCCGGTTTATTCGGGTCGAAGTGCGGAGGGAAGCAAAGCAGGTTCCCGGTGTTTCCGCCGACTTGGGCGCCGGTATCGTCTTCCTGGACGCGAATGCCTTCCGTGGTCAGAAGGCGCGTTAGTGCATCGGCAATAGGCCGCTCCATCAATGAGACCGCATCAATACGCACCAATTCAAGGAAAAGCCGGACAAGGGAAGAATCGCGATTCGGAGGTGTGTGCATGGGGATGAAATGGCTGTTTCATGCTTGACTGTTGCAGAAACGACTAGTACATTTGGACGGTACATGGATTTCCATTCGATGTCAAGCGGATTCTTCTCCGCCCGACCGACGTTCACCCGGTTCCGTGACACACACCGTTCCCCATATCGCCCACACCACCCCCCGGTTGGTGCGTCTTCTCTGGAGACAATGCGACCGATCCTGCCGCATGGCAAACGTCGCCATCGTCCCGATCCTTATCGCACTTTCCTCGCCGTTAACCGGTCGCCACGCCTGAACCGTTCGCAGTCCCGGCCGCTGGCGCCACCCGTTCGTTCCGAATCCGATCGTTTCGTTCCCTATTTCAATAGATAGAAAGGACGTCCGCCATGAAAGCGCGTGACTTTTTGAGTGTCCGCGACGTCAGCCGTGAGGAGATCCATGAGCTCTTCACCCTGGCGCGATCCATGAAGAAAGACCCGAGGAAGTACGCGAAGTCCCTCGAGTTCAAGACGCTGGCGCTCATCTTCGAAAAGCCCTCCCTGCGCACCCGCACATCGTTCGACGTCGGCATCCAGCAGCTCGGAGGCTTCTCTCTGTATCTCTCGCCAAACGAGATCAGCCTCGGCAAGCGCGAATCGATCCATGATGTCGCCAAGAACCTCGAGCGCATGGTGCAGGGGATCATGATCCGCACGTTCGCACATCAGATCGTCATTGATATGGCGAACTACGCGAGCATCCCTATCATCAACGGCCTCACAGATTACTCGCATCCCTGTCAGGCGATGGCCGACTTTCTGACCCTGTTGGAGCACAAGGGAAAGCTGGAAGGTTTGAAGCTGACGTACGTCGGCGACGGAAACAATGTGGCGCATTCGCTAATGTTCGCCGGAGCCCGGCTCGGCGTGAACGTCACCGTCGCTTGTCCCCCCGGATTCGAGCCAAACCTGACGGCATTCCGGCAGGCGGTTGAGGATGCGAAGGCAACCGGCGCGAAGATCGAGGTGGTTCACGATCCGAAGGAAGGCGTGAAGGATGCGGATGCGATCTATACGGACGTCTGGGCTTCGATGGGTCAGGAAGGAGAGGCCGAGGCGCGGAAGAAGATCTTCCGACCGTACCAAGTGAACACACAACTCATGTCGTATGCCAAACCCGACGCCATCTTCATGCATTGCCTCCCGGCCCACCGCGGCGACGAGGTAACGGATGAGGTCGTCGATTCGAAACAATCCGTCGTGTTCGATGAAGCCGAGAACCGGCTCCACGCACAGAAGGCAATCATGCATGAGCTGATGAAGTGAGCCGCTGAGCCAATGAGCCGGTGAGCAGAACCTCGATGCTTTTCCTCATGGGCTTTGGACTCAAAGGCTCATAGACCATCTCCCATTCAACTTTTGACATACACAAGGTTCCCCTATGCCATCTTCTCGTTCCGCAAAACTCATCGCGCTGGAAGAAGCGTACGGCGCGCACAACTATCATCCGCTCGACGTCGTGGTCCGCAAGGCGAAAGGTGCCTGGGTGTGGGACGTCGACGGACGCAAGTACCTTGATTGTCTTGCCGCGTACTCGGCAGTGAATCAAGGACATTGCCATCCGAAGATCATGAAGGCGATGCAGGCGCAGTTGAAGAATGTGACGCTGACCAGCCGGGCATTTCGCAACGATCAGCTTCCTCTTCTCTACAAGAAACTCCACGACCTGACCGGCTTCGATATGTCGCTCCCGATGAACTCCGGCGCCGAAGCGGTGGAAACGGCCGTGAAAGCCGCGCGGAAGTGGGGCTACAAAGTGAAGGGAATTCCCGACGGTCAGGCCGAGATCATTTGCGCCGCCGACAATTTCCACGGCCGCACAACGACCATCGTCAGCTTCTCGACCGACGCGCAATACCGCGACGGGTTCGGTCCGTTCACGCCGGGCTTCCGTATCGTGAAGTACGGAGACATCGACGCACTCCGGAATTCCATCACGCCGAACACGGCGGCGTTCCTTGTCGAACCGATCCAGGGCGAGGCGGGAATCATCGTTCCCCCCGAAGGCTATCTCCGCGAAGCCGCCCGGCTCTGCAAGGAGAACAACGTACTGCTGATCGTCGACGAGATCCAATCCGGTCTCGGCCGGAGCGGCAAGCTTTTTGCGTATCAGCTCGAAGGCATCACGCCGGATGCGGTCATCATCGGCAAGGCGCTTGGTGGCGGATACTATCCGATCTCGGCAGTGCTGGCGCGCAAGGATGTGCTCGGCGTGTTCCATCCCGGCGACCACGGCTCCACGTTCGGCGGAAATCCGCTGGCCGCCGCGACGGCATTGGCGGCGTTGGATGTGCTCGTGAAGGAGAAGCTTATTGACAAGTCCAGGAATCTTGGCGACTATTTCATCAAGCGGCTTCGCGCCATCAAGAGTCCGCACGTGAAGGAGGTCCGCGGAAAGGGCTTGTGGATCGGCTTTGTCCTGGACACGAAGGCCCGTCCGTACTGCGAGGCCCTGATGAAGGAAGGGATCCTCTGCAAGGAAACGCACGAGAACGTCATCCGCTTTGCTCCGCCGCTGGTTATCACCAAGAAGGAGATCGACTGGGCGATGACGCGGATCGAGAAGGTCGTGCAGCGATTGGATATGCAGTAGACACAAAACTGAAAGACGTCACCCTGAGCCTGTCGAAGGGTGACGCATGGTGTTACGAAGGTCATGGTTCGACAGGCTCACCATGACCGCATCGAGTTTGGAGACCACATGAATCGCATCAACACTATCATTGTGGGGGCCGCCGGGCGCGACTTCCACAACTTCAACACCATCTATCGTGACAACGAACTGTATAACGTCGTCGCATTCACGGCAGCCCAAATACCGGATATCGCCGGCCGCAAGTATCCCGCCTCGTTGGCCGGGAAGTTGTATCCGAAGGGAATTCCCATTCACGACGAGAAGGATCTTGAGGAGCTTATTCGCAAGTACGATGTGCACGAGGTCGTCTTCGCCTACAGCGACGTCTCGTACATGCATGTGATGAGCATCGGCTCGCGGGCAACGGCGGCGGGGGCACATTTCAAGATCCTGAGCGCAACGAAGACGATGCTGAAGAGCACGAAGCCGATCGTTTCCATCTGCGCCGTGCGCACGGGGAGCGGCAAGAGCCAGACATCGCGCAAGGCAGCGAAGCTTCTGCAGGACATGGGATTGCGCGTCGCGGCGGTGCGGCACCCGATGCCGTACGGCGATCTTGAAAAGCAAAAGGTACAGCGGTATGCTTCCATCGCCGACCTGAAGAAGCACAATTGTACCATCGAAGAGATGGAGGAATACGAACCGCACATCGTCAACGGCATCATCATCTTTGCGGGCGTCGACTACGCAGCGATCCTCGAGCAAGCGGAGAAGGATGCTGACGTCATTATCTGGGACGGCGGCAACAACGACCTCCCCTTCTTCAAACCTGACCTGCATATGGTCGTCGCTGATCCGCTTCGTGTGGGGAACGAACTGTCCTACTATCCCAGCGAAGCGAACCTTCGGTTGGCCGACGTTGTCATCATCAATAAGATCGACTCCGCAACGCCGGAGCAGGTGAACACCCTCCGGACAAACATCCGCAAGGTGAACACCCACGCACAGATCATTGACGCCGCATCTGCCATCAAGGTCGAGAAGGGGGCACAGATCAGCGGGAAGAAGGTGCTGGTGATCGAGGACGGTCCAACCCTGACGCATGGAGAGATGGCGATCGGCGCGGGAACGGTCGCGGCGCAGAAGTACGGCGCGGCGCAATTGATCGATCCGCGGCCGTACGTGACGGGAGAGATGAAGCGGACATTCGAGACCTACCCGAAGATCGGCATTCTGTTGCCGGCGATGGGCTATTCGCCGAAGCAGATCAAGGACCTCGAAGCGACCATCAATCGCGTCCCTGCCGACGCGGTCATCATCGGAACGCCGATCGACCTCGTGCGCATCGTGAAGATCCGGAAACCTGCCTACCGTGTGATGTACGACCTGGAGGAGATCGGAGAACCGAATCTGAAGACGGTGCTGGAGAGATTCCGGAGGAAAGCGTAGGGAAGCAAGAACCAAGAGACAAGATGCCAAGAGCCAACTGATTGCAGGAACCAAGCACTCAAGAACCAATCTCTGCGATAGAATCAGCGCTCATCCGCTTTGATCCGTGGACATCCGTGTTCCGCTTCTAACGGAGCAGAAGAGAAAAGCCCGGCAGGATCGTTCTGTCGGGCTTTTTTGTTCGACAAGCTTAAGCTTGTCCAACGTCCTTATCAAACACTCCCGGATACAGCCGCTTCGCACATTCCGGACAGAGTCCGTGGCTGATCACGGCTTCCGAGTGCTGCATGATGTACTGTTCAAGGAAGTTCCAGTACCCCCGGTCATCGCGGATCTTCTTGCACGATGAGCAGATCGGGATGAGCCCTCGCAAAGTCTTTACATTCGCGAGCGCTTCCTCCAGGTTCGCAATGAGGTTCTCGCGTTCCCGCTGGTTCTTCCGCCGCTCCGAGATATCCATGACGATGACGATC
>JALONE010000393.1 GCA_025455125.1 Bacteroidota bacterium | reverse complement strand
CTCCGCGGCGGCGAACGGAACGGAAAGATGATCGAGGGATTCAATCTTGGGAATTCACCCGCGGAGTACTCGGAATCGACGGTGCGGGGGAAGTCCGTCATCTTCTGCACGACGAACGGTTCCGTGGCGATGGCAAAAAGCCGCTACGCCCGTTCGCTGGTCATCGGTTCCTTCGTCAATCTCTCGGCCGTCGTCGAAGCGCTGATGGAAAAGAAAGAGGATGTGCTGTTCTTGTGCGCCGGCCGGCTCAATTCGCAAGGTCAATTCAGTCTGGAGGATGCGGTCTGTGCCGGGAGCATGATCCACCGGTTGAACGAGATGGACGGTCTGAACCCGGAACTCAGCGACAGCGCCCGGGCAGCCGTCGCTCTGCACAAAGCGCACGGCCGTTCGCCGTTGAAGTTGCTCAAGTCCACCGAGCACGGCATGTACCTGACGGAGATCGGATTCGGCGAGGACCTGAAGTTGTGCGCGGCCGTTGACAGCGTTCCTGTGCTCCCGACGATGCAGGGAACCAGCATCAAGTTGCGGAAGGCGAATCAGGAACCGATTCCCGCTCCGCCAGAGCAGGCGTAATCAAGCGATAATTCCCCCTATGGCAGATAACCAAAGGCGCGAGGAGAACACGGGCAAGCCGGAACACCGGCGACAGATCATTGCGATCGTCGGGATCCTGCTCTCGCTGATGCTGCTGCTCAGCCTGCTCTCGTACACGAGCGAGGATCAGACGAATGGCGACGTCGCCCTGACGGACCTCTGGAAGGTCTTCGTGAATGACGCCGCGATCATGACAAAAGCGGAGCGGACCGAGAACTGGCTCGGACTGCTCGGAGCGATCGTTGCGAACTTCTTCATCAACACGACCATCGGTTACGCGATCGTTGTCCTCCCATTTCTGGGAGTGCTCTGGTCTCTCTATGTCCTGAACCGAAAACACCTGCGCAAGAAGATCACCGTCACGAACTACACGCTGTTGCTGGCGATCCTCTTCGCGGCGTTCACCGGCGTCCTGAAACAGTTCGACGAGGGGCTTCCCCTTGAATGGAGCGGCGTCGTCGGCCATTTCATCGCGCATATCCTGACGGCGTCGATCGGCAAGACCGGAGCCGTACTCGTTGTCGGTGCGGCATTCGTCATGGTCGTCACGTTGCTGGTTGAGCCCGTTCGACCTCGCGTTCAACCTCAGCGAGTTCCGCCACCCCCGCCGCCGGAGAAACCGGCTGCTTCTCCGACCGAAGAGATCGACGAAGATCTTCCGGTTGAGATCCAGGAACGCGTGCAGGAAGAGGAGGTCGATTTCGACGAGCGATCTCCGGAAGAGGAAGCGTCCGCCGACGAGGAGATCGATTACGTCTTTCCGTCGGTTGAATTGCTTGACGCGCATCGCGCCAGCGAGGAAGTGAACGAGGAGGAGTTGAAGGCCAACGCGGAATTGCTGCGTGCGAAGCTGGCCGATTTTTCCGTTGAGATCGAGAGCGTGGCCGTGACGCCTGGCCCGGTCGTGACGCTCTATGAACTCGTCCCCGCCGCCGGCGTGAAGATCAGCCGCATCGAGAGCCTCCAGGATGACATCGCACTCGCGTTGAAGGCGAAGGGGATCCGTATCATCGCACCGATGCCGGGGAAGGGAACGGTCGGTGTGGAGATCCCCAATCACAATCCCTCGCTCGTGACCATCCGGAGCATCATCAATTCAACGAAATTCCGGGATGCCCGTGCGGCCCTCCCCCTTGCGATCGGAAAGACGATCTCCGGCGAGGTGTTCGTCGACGATCTGGCACGAATGCCGCATTTGTTGATCGCCGGTGCGACCGGCTCTGGCAAGAGCGTGGGGATCAACACGCTGCTCGCCAGTCTGCTCTACCGGCTTCATCCAAGCGATGTGAAGTTCGTCATCATCGATCCGAAGAAGATCGAATTGACGCAGTATCAGAAACTGAAGAATCACTTCCTGGCCATCAGCCCGGATCTCAACGAGACGATCATCACGACACCCGGCAATGCCGTTCTCGCCCTGAAGAGCGTCGAAATGGAGATGGACCGGCGGTACGACCGCCTCGCATCGGCTGGTGTGCGGAACATCGCGGACTACAATGAGCGTCTAAAAGATGGTCGCCTCCATGACACGGAAACCGTCAAACACCGTAAACTGCCGTATCTGATCGTCGTCGTGGACGAGCTTGCCGACCTGATGATCACGGCGGCGCGCGAAGTCGAAGAACCGATCGCCCGTCTCGCGCAGCTTGCACGCGCGGTGGGCATCCACCTGGTCCTGGCGACGCAGCGTCCGTCGGTCGATGTCATCACCGGCGTGATCAAGGCGAATTTCCCGGCACGGATGGCGTTTCAGGTCGCTTCGAAGACCGACTCGCGGACGATCCTCGATATGAATGGTGCGGACCAACTGCTGGGGAACGGCGACATGCTGTATCTCCCGTCCGGCTCCCCGAAACCGTTCCGGATCCAGAATGCGTTCATCTCCACGGATGAGGTCGAACGGTTGACGCAGCACATCGGAAAGCAGCAAGGATACAGTAAGCCGTTCTTCCTCCCGTCGGCGCTCGAGAAGCGGAAGGGGGCCGGCACCGGCGTCGATGGAATGCGTGATGAGCTGTTCGAAGAGGCGGCACGAACCGTCGTTCAATACAAGCAGGGATCGGTCTCCTTGCTCCAACGTCGTCTGAAGGTGGGATACTCGCGCGCTGCGCGCATCATCGACGAACTCGAGATGGCCGGTATCGTCGGCGGATCCGACGGTTCGAAGGCGCGGGAAGTCCTGTGTGAAAGCGAAGCGGAACTGGAACATATTCTCAAGAGCCTCGAATGAAGCATGTCCTTTGGCTGTCTGCTGTGGTGCTCTTCATCTCCATCGCCGTTCACGCTCAAGAGGGCGGTCCGTCGGT
>JALONE010000075.1 GCA_025455125.1 Bacteroidota bacterium | reverse complement strand
GTTGGAAGAGCGTGCGGTAGGTGTCGACGCTCGAAAGGAGGACGTCATCATCCTCTTCCCCCCATTGCTGCGGATAGAATGTGATCGTGAGCATGTCAATGTCATCACTCGCTGCGCGGAGCACCCGAGCCGTCCACCCTTCCGATGCTCCTCCCAGGGACGCGGATGATCCCGCCAAGGCAACGTTGGTCGCGATCTTGATCGACGGATCAACCGCCTTCATTGCGCGGGCGAAGCGCGAGAACTTTCGGGCATATTCTTCGGGAGAGGAATGCCCCTTCGCCCACGAACCCCATTGCTCGTCGCCCACCTCCCAGAGCTTGACGCCGAAGCCGCGCGTCACGTTGCAGTAGCGCACCCAGTCGGCGGCGAGTTCGGGGGGCTCATTGAAGTTCACTGTGATGAACGGCTCGGCTCCCGTTTCGCGGCACAGCGCGAGGTACTCATCGGTATCCATTTCTGACGCGTTGTTCGCGGGGGAATTCCAGATGTAGTGATCCGCGTCGTTGCCCCCGGGATACTTCAGCATTGTGATCCCCGATGCCTTGATCTTCGCGATGGCGTCGCGGTCGGAGGAAAGCAGCATCTCTGTGGATGGGCCCGGAAACAACGATTCATCCCAGCGTGCGGTGTTGATGCCGAAAAGCAGCGGATTGATATCCCCGACGACCGCGGAGGCATCGACGGAGATGCGGACAGGTTGAGCAATGAGAAAGGAAGCGATGAGCGCGGAGGAGATGAGGAGGAAGGAGAGCGGTTTCATGGGCTTCTTGGGGAGATTTGGCGGCCTCCGGGAATCTCGCACTCCCGGTGTCTGATATGATTGATGCCCATCCATTTATCTCACCGCTGGATGGTATCATGTCACCTTGATGATCATGGAAGCAGGCTATCCACCCGCCTCTTCTCAAAGGGATCGACGTTGAATGCTTCGGCATATTGCACTCCGGCTTCCGCACCGCGAACGCGCATGAGCGCGGAGTAGTATTCGAGATACGGGAAGTTCGAAATGCCCCCCGCAATGAACTGATACTGGGTTACGCATTCCCGCCATCGTTCGAATACGTCGCTTGTGTCGATATACAGGTACGGCTTGAATCCCTCCGGATCTTCCCAGTTTTCCGTGAAGACGATCGATCCCACGCCGCGGTGTCGCGGATGGCCGGTCACAACTCCCTCAAGCGATGCAAGCAACACCGCATCCATCACGATCGCGTGCGCCGCTGCATGGTCGCGATGAATGCTCGTACGCCAATGGGTGATGATGTGCGTGGGTTGAATCTGTCGTATGACGTCCGCCACCCAACGGCGCGTCGGCTCGTCGTTCGGGAGTTCTCCATCACTATACGCACCGAAGAGAACCTCCGCATCCAGCACCCGGGCGGCTGCCTCTGCTTCACGTCTCTTCTGAGCGCCATATTCCGCCGGCGTTAGCCGCGGGTTTCCGCCTTCGCCAAGCGTCAGATGACAGAGAACGACGCGGTCACCCCCCTTCCGGTGTTTTGCCAGCACCCCAGCACACGTTACTTCAATGTCACCGCAATGTGCGCCGATCGCAAGAACCGTTCGAGGAGTCTTTGACGCAGTGCTCATACATCGTCTCTCAGAGTGTTTTGCGAAGAATGGCAAATCGGCGGGTCTCGTTGAAGCCGAACTTCGAATACACTCCCGCGGCAGCGTCGTCCGTCCACAATACCCACGCGTCATGGTGTCCTTGCTGCTTCATCCGCTCGATCGTTCGAGCAAGTAACACCGTACCGATCCCTCTTCCTTGATAGGCTTCAGCGACGCCAAACGGTCCGAAGTGAGAACCTTCGAACTGACAATAGCCAATCACATCGTCGCCATGAAGCACAAGCGAGATCTGTTCCGGCTGAAATCCCCCGTCGGTCATCTTGCGGAGATTCGCCCGCTCGACGCGCACCCAATCGGAGGGCATCGTGCGGCCGAGGAAGTCGAGGAAGCGGACAAGATCGGTACGCCGATACGGTCGAATCATGATCCCCTCGCGGGCAAGCGCCTCTTCCTTCGCCACCACCGATTCCGGAACGCGGAACAGCACGATGGGAGCATCCATCGAGATAGCTTCTTTCTGCTTTGCGTATCCAAGTTGAAGGAAGATCTCCAGCAACGGTCCGTCATTCCGCTGATCGATCCCTGGGACGAAGTACCCTGGAGGATACGTCGACACCCATACATCCTTTTTCCCGAGTGTCCGGAGTCGTTCCTCAAGTTCTTCGATCAATACGCCGGCGAGTTGACGTCGGTCGCGCTGCGGATCGAGTGCAAGGACTGTGATCCAACTTCGCGTTCCCTCGGGATCCGCATCACCCAACGGCATGCGGGACGCATAGGTCCCGATCACGAAACCGGCGATGGATTCGCCGTCCCGGGCGAGGAGAAACGTCCGGAAATCGAAGTTCTCGTCCAGCAAGACCCGCGATTCGAACTGCCCCTCTGTGACCGCATCCAGCGGAAGCGCTTTATTCCACAGCCGAAGGAGGTCCGCGCGGTCAGCATCGGTGTACGTAGACAACGTGTACGGTCGAGTCATCGGTCATCCAATGCCGTAATGGAAGAACTGGCCCCATGCGCGCGGATGATTGAGATCTCGCAATTGAAGCAGCATGAGCAATGCCTGACGGTAGGCATCCCCCGGCGCCAGGCCGCTCGCAAGGTGTGTGTAGAAATATTCGCTGAAGAACTTCCCCGCTCGCCGGTCTGCGGACCAGCAATTCAGGAAGACATCTGAGGCTCCATTGAGCCGGAACATCGCTGCGTGAACGCTTCCAAGTCCCGTTCCGTCCCCGCCGCTATTTGAGAGTACCACGACCGGAATGCTCTCGAGCTCGGAGAATTTGCCGAACAGGACGGGCACCGTCCCTTCAACATTGACGCCGTTGGAAAGAACGACGGTTCCCAGCGGATTCGTCCTCGTTTGGTCCGCAAAATCGGTTGACAATTGAAGGACTTCGCTGTTGACCGTTTTGACCTTGCTCCACGCCGTTTCCAATCCGACGAACACGCGTGTCCCCCGCGCGAAGCTCCTGAGATCGCGCAACTCATAGTCGACCGCCCAGTTCTTCCCGGAGGGATTTCCAAAGGCGACGATATCCTTGGTCCGCGTGGGCGGTTGCACCCGATACCGGAACGCTGACAGACTCGGCAAGTAATCGACCCCCATGATCTCGATGAGATACTTGACATCGTCCTCATCGTCCGATTGCCGTTCGATCGTGTGGAAGGGAAGCCCCTCGGTGAGCGCGTCCGGGATGATGACGAGGTTCCGTTCCAGGACATCCGTTGCCGGACGAATGAACACGTCGTACAACCGGGCGGAGAGGCCGGCGAACCGGGTCATGGCATCGACGTTTGCGGCGGCGATGTCGGTGCTGTAGACGCGTGGATCGAGCAAGAGCTGTTTGTATTCTCGCACCAGCATCGTCAACGAATCGAGACGAATCGCTGTGGACCGGACGTTCACCGCGCGATGAGTCACGACAAAAAGATAGAGCCGGTCATAGGTTGGCAAAAATGTGAGGACCGCATTCCCGCGCGGGATGAATCGTTGCAGCACCGCCACGTCGGGAACCGGCGAAGGGACAAGCAGGTCGTAGTTCGCGTAGAGAGATTGAACCCCGCTCGACCCCGCTCGCACACGCTGAATGAGCGATTCCAGATTCTCTCGCATGGATTGTGTCTCTGCGGCAGACGTATTCAGATCGCGTTGTCCCAGGCGTGCTCCCAGTTCGACCGAGAGGATGGTCGCTTCTTCAAGGGCATTCCGGACATCATCCGTCTGCTGCTTGACAGACGGCTGTCTCGCAATGACCTCCGGTCCACGAAATGCGGTACGCAATTGCCGAAGCCGGCCCATCTCCAGCACGCGCAACGCTTCGCTCGAGCGTTCCCGCCGGACGAGCACGCGTGCCAGCGATCCGTACCAGTCCGCAGGCGGATCCTGGATGGACAGGAGGCGCCGCAACGGTGCATGTCGTTCGGGATGGACAAAGTCGGGGAGTGCGCGTTGGTCGAGCGCGACACCCTTTGCCAAATATTCCTGCGCGTCGGCAAGCGCTCCCGTACGCTCGGCGAGAAGCCCGAGCTGAATGTATGCGTACGCCTCCCCGCTCGCGCATGCGATCGCGCGGAATTCAGTCGCCAACGCAGACCACTGATCACCGACCGGCTGCGTTCCTTCTTCGCTTCTTCCCGTACGAATCTGTGCCGCTTTGAGGTAGAGCTCCCCGATCCGATCACCATTCTTCCGCGCGACGCCGGAGGCTTCGCGGTAGAATTGAGCTGCGTCCGTGCTTCTCCCCATTCGCTCGTAGATTGAACCGAGATACGCAAGGAAGGTCGGCTCATCCTCTCGTCCAGCCTGCTGACCGCGCAACGCATTGACAGCATCGCGCAATCCCTCGACGGCCGCGGTTGTGTTTCCCATTGCAGACCGCACCAACGCAATTTCCGCTCTGATGCGCGCACCCAGTTCCGTCGATCCGCCGCGGGCTGCCTCTTCAGCAGCGGTGAGCGCATCGAGCGCCTCGGGATACTTCCGCAGGATTCGGAACGCCCTGCCGCGACCGAGTTCCGCGGCGGCAAGGGTGGCAACATCACCGAGTTCCCGAACCATCGCGGCAGCAGACGCATATTGAGTCAGCGCCGCCTCTGCGTCGCCAGAGAAGAGCAAGGAACGCGCGACTCCCGCTTCCGCCGCTGCTCCACCCGCTTTGTCCCCGAAGGCAAGCGCTCCGGCGGCGGCTTCCTCATACCGCTCGATCGCGGTCCGATACCGCCCGAGTGCGAACTCCACATCCCCCGCGATCGCGGCAAGCCGAGCCCGGCTTCTCGAATCGCCCAGTTTTGTGTAGAGCGATTGCGCCAGTGCGATATCGCTGGAAGCCGCGCGGAATTCCGACAATTCGAGATGTACTTGCGCGAGATATGTGCGGGCGATGGCGAGCTTCTCCGGATTTGCCGTCACCGCCGGCTCTGCCACTGCCTCTTCAAAGAGCCGACGGGCGGTTTGGAGATCGCGCTCTTGAAGCGATTGAACGGCTCGGTCGAAGGTATCCACGGGGGGGACACTCGTCCCTCCGAAGCGATCGCAGCCTGCAAGGGCGATCAACCAACAGCACATCAGCAGACGAAGGACATTCACGGTCGGTTCCATCCTGATTGAATGATGGGGACAATGTCATCAGCCGCGTTCGATATGATGCCATCGATTCCCATGGACATCATTGCCTGAATATCGGAGGGGATGTCGATCGTATAGACGTACACCGCCATCCCAACCCGATGTGCATCCTCCACAAAGGAACGTCGCAACTCGTGCCGCGCACAGACGAACACCTCGGCGCCCGTCCGTTCATGAAAATATGATGGTGAATGTGGGAAATCCCAATAGAGGTTGTAGAGTGCTCCTGTCACGGAGCCGGGTGCGAGGGATTTTACGTTGGCGATTAGGCGATGGTCGAAGGAAGAGAACATCACGCGATCCATCAGGTTCTGCTCACGGACCGTCTCCAAGACGCGGCGTTCAAGCAATCCCGGCGGTTCGCGATGCATCCAGTCGGATTTGATCTCGACGTCGAACCACATGTGGTCTCCAACGCCGGCAAGCACCTCTCGAAGAGTCGGCATATGTTCACCCTTGAACGAAGGATGGAACCACGAACCGGCATCGAACGCATGGAGTTCGGCCGAGGAGTACGCGCGTGCGGTGCCATTCCCCGTCGTCGTACGTTGCAGCGTCCGGTCGTGAAGCACGATCACTTCTTCATCGCGGGTCAGACGGACATCCAACTCGATCATGTCGACCCCCCGAGCATCCGCTGCCATTCGGAACGCAGCCAGCGTATTTTCCGGTGCCTTGGCGGAGATGCCTCGGTGCGCGATGACGTAGGGAGTGGCGCCGGATTCCGGTCTGGGTCGAAACGGCCTCATACGGCTACACGTGTGTTCCGTCTCGATACAGGAGCTCGAGGATCATCTTGTGAACATAGCCGATCTCGTTCATTCCGTTGACGGTCGCGAGACGATCGGTCGACCGGTAGTACTCGATCAACGGGCGCGTTTGCTGTTGATAGACATCCAATCGGCGTCGCACGGTGGCAGGCTTATCGTCTTCCCGCTGATGGAGTT
>JALONE010000074.1 GCA_025455125.1 Bacteroidota bacterium | reverse complement strand
ATTTCTGATCTCTGCCAAGAGAAAGGAGATTCACGATGAAAGAGTACCAGAGGCTGAGTCATACGAGATGGGGCTGCAAATACCACTTGGTTTTCACCCCCAAGCGACGAAGGAAGCGGGAGATATAGCGGGTCTCAATGTCCGCCGCATCATCAATGAGCCGACCGCCGCAGCGTTGGCCTACGGTCTCGATAAGAAGGGGAAGGACCTGAAGGTCGCCGTGTTCGACCTCGGCGGAGGGACGTTTGATATCTCGGTGTTGGAACTCGGCGAAGGGGTGTTCGAGGTCAAGTCGACCAATGGCGATACGCACCTCGGCGGCGATAACTTCGATATGCGTATCCTTGACTACATCGCTGACGAGTTCAAGAAGTCGGACGGAATCGACCTGCGGAAGGATCCGATGGCGCTCCAGCGCCTGCGCGAAGCCGCAGAGAAGGCCAAGATCGAACTCTCTCAGCTGATGCAGTCCGAGATCAATCTTCCCTTCATCACTGCCACGGCCGAAGGGCCGAAGCACCTCAACCTCACGCTGACCCGGGCGAAGTTTGAGCAATTGGTTGAGGATCTCATCAAGCGCTGCATCCCGCCCGTTGAAAAGGCGATGAAGGATGCCGGGCTTGCGCCGAGCCAGATCGACGAGGTCATTCTCGTCGGCGGGATGACCCGTGTTCCTCGCGTGCAGCAGCTCGTGAAGGACATCTTCGGCAGGGAAGGGCACAAGGGGGTCAATCCGGACGAGGTTGTTGCCATCGGAGCCGCCATCCAAGGTGGTGTCCTTTCCGGCGACGTCACGGATGTGCTCCTGCTCGACGTCACCCCATTGACGCTCGGCATCGAGACCCTGGGTGGCGTGATGACGCCGATGATCCAGGCGAACACGACGATTCCGACACGAAAGAGCGAGGTCTTTTCAACCGCGTCAGACAGTCAGCCGTCGGTCGAAATTCACGTCCTGCAGGGCGAGCGTCCCATGGCGGTGGACAACCGGACGCTTGGCCGGTTCCATCTGGACGGTATTCCCCCTGCACCGCGCGGCGTTCCGCAGATCGAAGTGACGTTTGATATCGATGCGAACGGACTTCTGCACGTTTCCGCAAAGGACAAGGCGACGAGCAAGGAGCAGTCCATCCGCATCACGTCGTCGAGCGGTCTCACGAAGGAAGAGATCGAGAAGATGAAGAACGATGCGCAGTCGCACGCCAGCGAGGACAAGAAGCGCAAAGAGGAGATCGAGACCAAGAACCAGGCGGATAATCTTGTCTTCCAGACGCGCAAGCAGGTGAAGGAACTCAGCGACAAGATGCCTTCGGATGCGAAAGAGAAGATCGAGTCCGCAGCGAATGCGTTGGAAGAGGCGATCAAATCGAACAACATGTCCGAGATCAAAACTAAAATGGAAGCGCTCAACGCAGCGTGGAACGATGTGTCCTCGAAGATGTACGAATCGGTGAAGGGACAGCAGGCGGCGGCGGGCGGCGGCCAAGGACCGACACCCGGACCCGACGCGCAGCAGCAGCAGGGCGGCGCCGAGCAGGGAGGAAAGAAGGTCGAAAATGCCGACTTCGAAGTGGTAGATGACAAGTGAGAAAAGACAGTTATCAGTAGTCAGTGGTCAGTTGTCAGAGGCCAGTGATCTGGGGTATGGAAGGCGAGGGAGACCTCGCCTTCTTTGCCTGAACACAGTACATTCTCCAGATCTTCAGTCCTCATACTTGATACTCAGTGCTTGCTACTCCTTACTTCAACATGAACCTCAATAAATTCACGATCAAGTCTCAGGAAGCCCTCCAGAATGCTCAGGAGATCGCCTCCAGCTATTCCAATCAAGTCATCGAGCCGGAGCATTTGCTTGCGGCGCTTGTTCAGGATAGCGACGGAACCGTCCCGCCATTGCTGCAGAAGGTCGGGGCAAACGTCAACTATCTGAAGATCAAGTTGAATGAGGCGATCGAGCGGCTTCCGAAGGTTCAGGGGGCGAGTGTCGCGAGTCAGCATCTGTCGAATCCGTTGGGACAACTGCTGGAAGCGGCGGGGAAGGAGGCGCAACAGCTGAGGGACGAATTCGTCAGCACGGAACATCTCCTGCTGGCATCACTTGCAGGCAAGACGAACGCGGCTGCATTGCTCGCGGATGCGGGCGTGACCAGGGAATCGTTGTTCAAGGCGCTCAAAGAGATCCGCGGAAATCAGCGCGTCTCCGATCAAATGCCGGAAGACAAGTATCAATCGCTGACGCGATTCGGCCGGGACTTGAATGAACTAGCCCGGCGCGGAAAGCTCGATCCCGTCATCGGGAGGGAGGAAGAGATTCGCCGCGTCCTGCAGGTTCTCTCCCGCCGCACGAAGAACAATCCGGTTCTCATCGGCGACCCGGGAGTCGGAAAGACCGCGATCGCAGAGGGCATCGCGCATCGCATCGTCCAGGGCGACGTTCCCGAGACCCTGAAGTCGAAGCGGCTCGTGGCTCTCGACATGGGGGCATTGGTTGCGGGGACCAGCTTCCGCGGCCAGTTTGAAGAGCGGTTGAAGGCGGTGCTCAAGGAAGTGACCGATTCGAACGGAGAGATCATTCTGTTCATCGACGAACTTCACACGCTGGTCGGAGCTGGTGCCGCGCAGGGATCGGTCGATGCGGCGAACATGCTGAAGCCCGCGCTGGCGCGCGGCGATCTGCGGGCGATTGGGGCGACGACCATCGATGAATACCGAAAATACATCGAAAAGGACCCCGCGCTGGAGCGCAGGTTCCAACCTGTCCTGGTCGACGAACCGAGCGTTGAAGACACGATCTCGATCCTCCGCGGACTCAAGGAACGCTACGAGGTCCATCACGGCGTCCGCATTACGGACGGCGCTATCGTGGCCGCGACACAATTGAGCCACCGCTACATATCGGACCGTTTTCTCCCGGACAAGGCGATCGACCTCGTCGACGAGTCGGCGTCCAAACTGCGCATCGAGATCGATTCGATGCCGGAGGAACTCGATTCTGTCGAACGGCGCATCAAGCAACTGGAGATCGAACGCGAAGCGGTTCGACGGGAGAAGGACGAGGATTCAAAGATACGCCGGGAGGATATCGAGCGGGAACTGGCCGAAGTGAATCAGCAGCGGAATGCGTTGAAGGCGCACTGGACGCTCGAGAAGGACCTCATCCAATCGATCCGACGGATGAAGGAGGAGATCGAATCGGCGAAGACCGAGGCGGAATCGCAGGAGCGCGTTGGAAATCTTGCGCGTGTCGCCGAACTGCGCTATGGTGTGATCGTCGCGCTGGAAAAGAAATTGAAGGAAGCGTCCGAGCGTTTGAACGAGGTTCAGCGCGAGCAGAAGATGCTCAAGGAAGAGGTCGATGCCGAGGACATTGCCGAGATTGTCGCGAAGTGGACCGGGATCCCGGTACAGCGGATGCTGGAAAGCGAGCGGTCCAAACTGCTCCATCTCGAAGACCGGATTCATGAACGACTCGTTGATCAGGAAGATGCCGTCAAAGCCGTCGCGGACGCCATCCGTCGGAGCCGTGCTGGCTTGCAGGACGAACGGCGACCCATCGGCTCATTCATCTTTCTCGGAAGCACCGGTGTCGGCAAGACCGAGCTCGCCAAAGCGCTGGCTGAATTGCTCTTCAATGATGAGAACGCCGTCGTGCGCATCGACATGAGCGAGTACATGGAGAAGTTCTCCGTGTCGCGGCTCATCGGTGCACCTCCGGGCTATGTTGGATATGACGAAGGCGGACAATTGACGGAAGCGGTGCGCCGGAAGCCATATTCGGTCGTTCTGCTCGACGAGATAGAAAAAGCGCATCCCGAGGTGTTCAACGTGTTGCTTCAACTGCTCGACGAAGGCCGGTTGACCGACAGCAAAGGACACACGGTGAACTTCAAGAACACCATCGTCATCATGACCTCGAATCTTGGTTCACATTTGATTCAGGAGGAAATGACACAACTGACGGAGGAGAACCGTGAAGACCTGCTGGGCGAGTTGCGGGTGAAGCTGTTCGACCTTTTGCGACAGACGATTCGTCCTGAGTTTCTCAACCGGGTCGACGAGGTGATCTTGTTCAAGCCGCTGACGATGAAAGACCTCGCGCAGATCGTCGAAATGAACCTTAGGCGCGTTCAGCAAATGGTTGCCGAAAAGGGGATCACACTGATCTTCACGCCCGAAGCGAAGGCGCGGCTTGCGACGATCGGCTACGATCCGACCTTCGGAGCGCGTCCGATGAAGCGGGTGATCCAGAAGCATGTCATCAATGCCTTGTCGGAGAAGTTGCTGGAAGGAACGATCGGCGACGGCGATACCATCCGGGTTCAAACCGACAACCGGGGAATGATCGAGTTTGTGACTCCCTCCTGATTTTTCCGTATTATGGTCAAATGCAGCTCTCCTCCCTCGTCGGTCATGTGCAAGAGATCCTGGGACAGATCCTGGGTTCGTCACGCCCGGCGGACAGCCTGATCGACCAATTCTTTCGCACCCGCAAGTACCTCGGCTCGCATGATCGCCGTTTCATCGCCGAGACGACCTATGGAACGTTACGGCATCTCCGCCTCTGCGAATGGAAGGTGGATCATGCATTGCGCGGTTGGAGCGACGAGTTGTTCCCCGAGGACAAGGTGTTGCTTGCGATCAGCGCATTTCACATCAGCCAGGAGCGCACTCCCCCCCTCACTGCAGAAACGCTTGCCCCGCGTGTCAAGAGCAGCCGTCTGAACGATGAGCTTCCTTCCATCCTGGAGCGCCTCGCGTTGCGTGTTGACAATGATATCAATGACCCGGCGGCGCGCATCGGACTGCAGTACTCATTCCCGGACTGGATGGTTGCGCGATTCATGCAGGAATATGGCCCGGATGAAACGGAACAGATCTGTGCGGCGCTGAACCAGCAGGCCCCGATCACGTTGCGCGTCAACACCCTGCATCAGGACCGGGACGCGTGTGCGGCGACGCTTGCGACGCAAGGCGTGGAGACCCATCCCACGGCCCTCTCTCCCGTTGGATTGAATGCGGCGAAGCGGATGAACGTGTTCGCCGTTCCTGCGTTCAAAGAGGGATTCTTCGAGGTTCAGGATGAAGGAAGCCAGCTGCTGGCGCTTCTGGTCGATCCCAAGCCGACGGCGAAGCTGCTCGACGCATGCGCGGGGGCCGGCGGGAAGAGCTTGGCGTTCTCGGCGATCATGAAGAACCGCGGAGAGATCCATGCGGCGGATGTGAGCCAGCATCGGTTGGAGGAACTGAAGAAACGATCCCGTCGTGCGTGCGCGTCCAACATCCGGATTCACGCGGTGGATGATATCGAGGAACTCCAGGGTTCATTCGCATCGCACTTTGATATCGTGTTCGTCGACGCACCATGCACCGGGCTCGGAACGATCCGGAGAAATCCGGGGATGAAGTGGAGTGTCACTGAACAAACGGTGGCCGAGGTCTCGGAAAAGCAGATGCATATCCTGCAGGCTTGTGCCGCGTTGGTGAAGCCGGGAGGGCGATTGGTGTATGCGACCTGCACGCTGTTGCGGCAGGAAAACGAAGAGATCGTCGAGGAATTCCTGCGGCAGCATGCGGACTATCAGGTTCAACTGCCCCACCAGACGGCGACGCGATTGGGGATTCAGAGCGCCCTTGGCGATCAGGGGGTGAAGCTGCTTCCGCACCGACATGGAACTGATGGATTCTTCTGTGCTGTTCTTCAAAAGGCCCCTTCAACCAATTGAATTGATGAATCAAAGGATAAGGTCCATGCGACACGCGTTCACGCTCTTGGTTCTCGCAACGATCCTGGTCGGCTGTTCGAAACCCACCGAGGAAGACCTTTGGTATCGTGCGACGCAGCTGCACAAGGAAAAAGAAATGGAACCGGCGATCGAAGCATATCAAGCCGTGCTTGATGCCTACCCAGCCGGAATTCGTGCCCCCGAGGCGCTCTACGCTCTCGGCGGACTGGAGCAAACCTCGCGGCGAAATTACTCAAAGGCGATCGAATACTACCGGACGCTCGTGACGAAGCATCCGACGCACGGCACGTCGTCGAATGCATCGTTCATGGTCGGATTCATCTTTGCGAATGAGCTGAAGCAGTACGATTCGGCCCGCGTAGCGTACGAGGCGTTCCTCGCGGCGTATCCGACCAGCCCCATGGTGGCCTCTGCCCAGTTTGAGTTGAAGACGCTCGGACAGAGC
>JALONE010000073.1 GCA_025455125.1 Bacteroidota bacterium | reverse complement strand
GCCTCCTGAGCGAATGCTCCGACGCTCATGAGCGCGATGTCCATCTTCGTCTCGAGCGATGTACTGAGCGGCTGGGTGCGTTTGCATCCGTCACGATACACGGCGATCGACTTGAGCCCGAGTTTCCATGCCTCGACATATGCCTGCTCGATCTCTTCGGTCGACACCTCGTTCGGCATGTTGACCGTCTTGGAGATGGCGCCCGAGAGGAACGGCTGAACCGCGGACATCATCTTGATGTGGCCCATGTGGCTGATGGACCGCTTCCCGTTCGCCGGCTTGAACGCGCAGTCGAAGACGGGGAGATGTCCTTCGTTCAAATGCGGCGCACCTTCGATCGTGTCGTTCTTGTCGATGTAGGCGACGATGTGTTCGATCTGTTCGCCGTCGTAGCCAAGTTTCGCGAGGGCTTCGGGGACGGTCTGGTTGACGATCTTCATCAAGCCGCCGCCGACAAGCTTCTTGTACTTCACGAGGGCGATATCGGGCTCGACGCCCGTCGTATCGCAATCCATCATGAATCCGATCGTTCCGGTCGGTGCCAGCACGGTCGCCTGTCCGTTGCGGATGCCGTTCTCGCTGCCGACGGTGACGACGTCCTTCCACACCTTCACGGACTCATTCCAGAGGTCTTCTTCGACGAACGACCGGTCGATCCGTTCTGCATGGATGCCGTGCTTTGCCATGACGCCGAGCATGGGTTCACGGTTCGCAGCGAATCCTTTGAAGGGGCCCTTCACGCCGGCGATGATCGCCGACTGCTTATAGGCCTCGCCGCACATCAACGATGTGATCGCAGCCGCCAAGGCACGCCCTTCATCGCCGTCGTACGCCAATCCGCGGGACATCAGGAGGGCGCCGAGATTTGCGTACCCGAGTCCAAGCGGGCGATAGTCGTGGCTGTTCTGCGTGATCGCCGGTGTCGGATAGCTGGAATTGTCGACCGAGATCTCCATCGCCGTGATGGTGACCTGGATGGCTTTCTTGAACGACTCGACGTCGAACGTCCCGTCGGGACGGCGGAACTTCATCAGATTCAACGAGGCGAGATTGCACGCCGAATCATCCAGGAACATATATTCGCTGCACGGATTCGACGAGTTGATCTGGGATGTGTTGGGACACGTGTGCCATGCGTTGATCGTCGAATGATATTGTATGCCCGGGTCGCCGCAGATCCAGGCGGCGTCTGACATCTGCCGCATGAGGTCGCGTGCACGAAACTTCTCGACGGGCTTGCCGGACGTCACCGCTTTCGTCCACCACTCTTTGTCTTCGATGACCGCCTTCATGAAATCGTCGGACACGCGCACCGAGTGGTTGGCGTTCTGATAGGAGATGGAATCGTAGGCGCCGCCGACGACGTTGAATCCTCCGTCGTAGCCCGCATCGATGAGTGCCCACGCCTTCTTTTCTTCCTCCGCCTTGCAGTTGATGAACTCCTTGACGTCCGGATGCTCGATGTTGAGGATGACCATTTTCGCCGCGCGGCGGGTCTTTCCGCCCGATTTGATCACACCGGCAAACGCATCGAATCCTTTCATGAACGAGACGGGACCAGAAGGCGTTCCGCCGCCGGAAAGCGTTTCGCGGGAGGAACGGAGGGTCGAAAGGTTCGATCCGGTGCCGGATCCGAACTTAAAGAGCATGCCCTCGGTCTTGGCAAGCGTCAGAATTGACTCCATCGAGTCCTTGACCGAATTGATGAAGCACGCGGAGCACTGCGGGACCTCTTCAACACCGACGTTGAACCAGACGGGGCTGTTGAAGGACATATACTGGTTCACGAGCAGGTAGCAGAGTTCATGATAGAAGATGTCTGCGTCCTCTGTGGAGGCAAAATAGCCATCCTTCAGCCCCCAACGATAGTATGTGCGGGCGACGCGTTCGATGAGCTGTTTAACGCTCGATTCCCGTTCGGGAGTGCCGATGCGTCCATGGAAATACTTCGAAACCACAACGTTCGTGGCGGTCATGGACCAGGTCTTCGGGATCTCGACATCCCGTTGTTCGAAGATCTTCTCTCCTTTTTCATTCGAGATCGTCGCAGCGCGCAGTTCCCATTCCATCTCGTCGAAAGGATGGATTCCCGGTCGCGTGAAGTACCGCTGAAAGCGAAGTCCTTGTTGACGATTCTCTGTGCGATCGGGTTTTGTTGCTACGCCAGCCTGCTTGATCTCCTGCATTCCTTCCTCCTGCATCCTACTCTTGGCGAATTATGTTCCGACAAACGAAAAAAAGCCTGTCTCCCGAAGCAGATGACTTGCCGCCCGGGAGTCTCGTATACGACTTCAGACTTGATTCAAATAAACGGTTGGTGATTGCGCTTGTTGTCTGTTGGAGCGGGTGCCAACGATCGCAGTGGGTCGAGCGTTGGAAGCCTCCCTTGAGGCTGCGCAACTGGTTGAGAATATAGCGGGTTGCGTAAGATTTGTCAAGTTAAAAATGAAGCGTGTGCGGGGAGTCAACAAGAATAAATTTGAGAATTAACTTGACAGGAATCAGGTCGATCTCATTTCTTCCCGCGCTTCACCACGCGGTCCGGGACGATCCACGCGTCGCGAAAACCAAGCGCGACGAATTCCTGCAACCGACTATTGGCGTCGAATCGCTGGAGGAAGTCGCCGACGCGGACTTTGTACACCGGCGGGTCATAAATAAGATACACGGAGTCGGCCGTGAACTGTTCGAGTGCCGAGAGCCTCGCCGCATTCGCTTCATCGATGTTCGAGGATGAGAACACCTGGATGCGAAACCCCTGAACGATCTCTTCCGAAACGGTCGATGTGTCCACTGGGATCTCGATCCGTTCATCTGTCGCGTCGTTCGCGTGGTCATTCTCGATGACGTCGACTTCCTGATCGTACTCCGACGGATTGAGCGTCGCCTCATATTCTGACAATGGAGCGTACCGGTCGCGTTTCGATCCGGTCTGTTGACTCTCGGACGCAGCCGAACCGCTCCCGGCGCATCCGAAGATACCGATGACCATCGCCAGGAAAACTGCGGTTAACGGGAGACGTAATTGATCCAGCACAGATCATACTCCTTGGGAGAGGCGGCTATGACGGCGCGCCGGAACCGACTCGCCGACCGATAGTCCGGGAACCGGCCGACGCTGACGCGATAGAGGTTCGCCGACGGGACATAGGTGTTGAACAGCGGCTGATCCGGGAACTGAAGACGGGCACGCTTCTGCGCGCGCAAGGCATTGTCCGGTTTTGCGAACGCGCCGATCTGAACTGTGTACTCGGGATTTGCCGGACGATCAATCGGAGCGACCACACGCGCAGCGGTGCGGTGGCGGCGCAGTTGCGAAGCGTGAATGGTATCCTGTTTGGCGGTGAAGTTCGGTACGGTGTGGGTGCGCATCGCCATCGCAACAGAGTCACCGGCCGCTGCGGGTTGCACGAGCCGAAATGCACGGGTCGTGTCGATCGGCTGGCGGATGCGTTGAGGCCGCTTTGCGCGACCATCTCCCGCACCCGTTTCTTCGGAAGAGACGCATCCCCCGAGACAGAGAGCTATGGCGATCCCGAACAGGAGTGCACGCACGGCGTCCTCAGTCAATAAGTGTTCGAAGGCGATGTCGCTGTCGCAGTGACGATCGCGATGCCGGCACTCGCACCGATGCGCGTTGCGCCCGCGCTTATCATGGCAAGAGCCTGCTCGCGAGTTCGAATCCCGCCCGATGCCTTCACGCCCATCGTGTGTCCAACCGTGCGGCGCATCAGAGCGATATCCGCTTCCGTCGCTCCGCCTCCGGAAAAACCGGTCGAGGTCTTCACATAGTCCGCTTCGGCTTCCTGCGCGAGCTCGCAGGCGATGCGCTTCTCCTCATCGGTCAGAAGGACCGTCTCCAGGATGACCTTGACCACCGCACCGGAGAGATGGGCGGTTCGAACCACGGCTGCGATGTCGTCCCGCACATAGTCCCGATTTCCGGACTTCAGCATACCGACATGCTGGACCATGTCGACTTCCTGTGCTCCGTGTCGGATCGCCTGTTCCGTTTCTGCGACCTTGGCTGCAGTGGTGGTTGCCCCAAGCGGAAATCCGATGACGGTGCAGGTCTTCACGGGGGTATTCTCAAGCGCACGCCGGCAGCGGGCGACAAAGGAGGGATTCACGCACACGCTGGCGAACGAATACTGCCGCGCTTCTGCGCACAGGCGGTCGATATCGGCTAAGGTCGCTTCGGGCTTGAGCAGCGTATGGTCGATCATCGCCGCAAGGGCAACGTCGAAACCGCTCGGAAACGATTGTTCGGTTGGGTTCATAAAACATTAATATACAAAATTCCGGACCACTTCCCAACGCGCGATGTCACGGCCGGTCGATTCGGAGTACGGTCTGCGCCACGCGCTCGCCCAGCCGCCGTGCATCCTTCAGCTCATACTCGCTCAACCCGGGGTCGGGCTCATCCGTGATCGCGGAGACGCCGAATGTGCCGTACCCGTCATAGACGGGACCGACGACCATCATCCCGTTGTTCAGCATCGCCAGAAGGAGGGAGATGACCGCATGTTCCTTCCCTCCCGTCATCCCGCCTCCGGTGGCAAACGCAGCGCCGACCTTATCGGTGAGAGCGAGCTTGTAGACGTTGAACCAGTCGTCGATGAACTGCTGCATTGGAGCCGCCATATTGGCGTACGACGTTGGTGTGCCGAGAATCAATCCAGAGCAAGCCTTGAGTTCTTCCCGCGTGACCGCCTTGACAGTTCGGAGAAGGACAGCGACGCCGTCAACGCGCTGAACTCCTTCCATGACGGCCTTCGCCATCTTCTCGGTGTTCCCTGTTTGCGAGTAGTAGACGATCAACACGGTCGGTTTTTCGGCTAGGGTGGGCTGTGCGGCAGCGAGCAGAACAAGGACAAGCAGGAGGTACCTGGGAATTGCGATCATAGCCTTTTCTTTCAATGGGTGACTTACGCACGAAACGGTTCGTGGATGGATGAGATCTTCTTCTTCAGAGGATCGACGAAGACGATGCCGGTCTTGACGCGGGCGACCTCTTTGCCGGTTGCGACATTCGTCACGCGGTACAGCAGATCGCATGTGGCGGACTCCAGATCTCCAACCGCGACATCGATACGCAAGACCTCTCCGTGGAATCCTTCGGCGCGATAGACGACCGCGGCATCGGTCATCATGATCGCCGCCCCCTCGACATTCAATTCGGTGTATCCGAGCGAGCCGAAGAATCGGACCCTCGCTTCATGGACGAGAGAGAGGACCGCATCGTTCCCAAGATGGCCGCCGTAATTGATATCGCTGATGCGAATGGGGATCTCGGTCGAGAAGAGAAAAGTTTGGGGGAGGTCGAGTCGGAGACGAGACATGATGGTAAGTGAGATGGCAAATGGGATATGTGAGATGGGATATGGGATATGTGAGATGGCAAATGGGAAATGTGAAATGGGATATGGGAGATCAGGATGGATGTCGTCCGCGGGCGAGGGAAGCGCCGATGCCGAGGAGGCAGAGCAGGGCAAAGACACCGAAGCCGGTTTGAAGGCTCTGCATGAATGGTTCGAAGACTTCTGGAGTGAGCGCACGGTCGCCGATGAACAATGCGAAGAGCAGCATGACGATTCCCGTACTGAACATCTGGCCGGTCAAACGCATCGTCGCAACGGCTGAAGAAGCGATGCCATAGTGGCGAGGCTCGACGGAGCCCATGATGGCGTTGGTGTTGGGAGAGGAGAAGAGTGCGAATCCCACTCCCAGGAAAGCCAATCCGATGATGATGAGGGGCTGCGAAGTCTCCGCGGTGAGGAATGCGAACGACCCGAGTCCGGCGGCGGTCATGGCCATTCCGAGTGAGGCGACACGGCGAGGTTCGATCCGGTCGGAGAGTCTTCCCGCGAGCGGTGAAAGGAACGCCTGGATGACCGGTTGAACGATCAGCACGGTTCCTGCCTGCTGGGGAGTGAGTCCCTTGGTGTATTGCAGATACAGGCTCAGCAGGAACGCCGTTGCAGCCGTTGCGCTATAGTTCAATAGTGCGGCGAGATTGGAGAACCCGAAGACACGATTGCCGCGGAACAGACGGACATCGAGGACGGGAGCGGGTACGCGGAGTTCCCAGCGGATGAAGACGTGCAGACCGATGATCCCTGTGGCGACGAGAAGGGCGCCATTGATATGAGGAAGGAGCGAGATGCCGAACATCGCGCATGAAATCGGTGGTGACC
>JALONE010000072.1 GCA_025455125.1 Bacteroidota bacterium | reverse complement strand
CCGCGCCAGCGTGACCAGGTAGATCTTGGCCATGTCCGCATACGCGTAGTTCCATTCAATCTGGCTGTACGACGGCGTGAATGAACGGTTCGATGCGAAGAATAAATACTTGCCGTCCGCACTGAACAACGGGGCATATGACGAGAACCAGCCGTCCGTCACGCGAATCGTCCGCTTGTTCTCCAGGCCGTACAGATATACCGATGTCATCTCCTTCACTTCGGGCTGTGCGAACGCGATCCACTTGCTGTCCGGGGACCATGCGTACTGCATGATCTCCCACGCTTCCGCCTGCGCAACCTGCGTGACCGCCTTCGTCGTGAGGTCGACGTACTGCAATCGCTGCTGCTTGTCCGACCAGAGGATCTTCTTGCTGTCCGGGGACCAGACGATGTTGTACTTATACGTGTCGCCCCCGGTCGTCAATTGCGCGGCTGCCCCGCTGCCGTCCTGCGGACGGACATAGATTTCGTCCTCACCCGTGGCGTCGGAGACGTACGCGATCGACTTCCCGTCCGGGGACCATTTCGCGTTACGCTCATGCACGCCCGGAGTTTCTGTCAGGTTTCGCGTGTTTCCGTACTTCTGGGGGACGGTGAACACATCCCCGCGTGAGCCGAAGAGTGCCCGGTTGCCATCGGGTGCGATCTCGAAGTTCGTGATGCTCCGGCTCACGTCCACCAGCGCGCCGCGCCCTCCGTCGCGGTCATCCTGGATCGATACCGGCACTTTCGTAACGGCTTCCGTCGCGATATCCATGCGATAGAGGAATCCGCCATTCTCGAAGACGATCGCGTCGTTCCCCAATGAGGGAAATTTGATGTCGTACTCCGTGAAGCTTGTCACCGCGCGCGTCTGCGCCGTCTTCCGATCATACACGTAGAGGTTCATGCGTTTGTTCTCGTCACGGTCTGAGGCAAAATAGATCCTGTCTCCGCTCCACATCGGGATGATGTCCTGCGCATTGTTGTTCGTGACGTTCTCTGTCTTCTTCGTCGTGAAATCATAGATCCATACATCGTCGGCTTGACCGCCGCGATATCGCTTCCACGTGCGGAATTCCCGAAACACGCGATTGTACGCCATTTGCTTCCCGTCGGGCGAGAAGGAACAGAATCCTCCGCGCGGGAGCGGGAGCTGTTCCTGCATCCCCCCGTCGATCGACACGAGATAGAGCTGTCCCTTGAAATCGTTGTGTTCGATCCGCCGGGACCGAAACACGACCGTGCGAGCATCCTTCCATCCCATCACAATATTGTTGGGACCCATGCGATCGGAGACATCATCACGGTCGAGCGTCGCGGTGTGGGTCAGCCGCTTGGGAATCCCCCCCTCAGCGGGCATCAGATAGACCTCCGTGTTTCCGTCATACTGCCCGGTGAACGCGATCCACTTCCCGTCCGGCGAAAAGCGGGCGAACATCTCAAACCCGACATCATTCGTCAGCTTGCGGGCGGTGCCTCCCGAACGCGAAACGGCATAGAGGTCTCCGGCGTAGGTAAAGACGATCTGCCCGCCATGGATCGCGGGGAACCGCAGCAAACGCGCCTCCTGTGCGACCGCTGTCGCTGCTAGGAGCACGAACACAATGGAACTGCCAGCGATGATCTTGCGCATCATGGGATCCTTAGAAAGAAGGTGAATGAATTCGGTGCAATGTACAGAAACCCCTCAAGAGATTCTATGAAAACCCAGTTCTACGGGGGTTCGGTGGTTTTTGTTCCGATTGTTTCTTAAGATTGAACTCCTTCCGAAGGAGAATATTAACCATGCTACGTCCGATCCAGACCTTCACTGTTGCTCCCTCAATTCCCCCGGAGCTCAGCGCCCTTACCACACTCGCGCAGAATTTGATGTGGGCCTGGGTCGACGAGCCGATGGCTGTCTTCATGCGACTCGATCCGGACTTGTGGGAAAGCACGCACCACAATCCTGTTCAGATGCTTGGCTCCATTCGGCAGGAGCGCCTGAACACGCTTGCGCGAGATGATGCATTCCTCGCACAACTCGATCGGGCGGTGCGCAGGTATCAGGAGTACATAGAGTCGACCGGCACGTGGTACGCGAAGGGCCATCCCGAAGGTGCAGGAGTCCGCTTCGCCTATTTCTCCGCGGAGTTCGGCCTGACCGAATGCCTGCAGACCTACTCCGGCGGCCTCGGCATTCTTTCCGGAGATCACCTGAAGGCCGCAAGCGATCTCGGCGTTCCGCTCATCGGCGTCGGATTGTTGTATCAGCAAGGATATTTCCGCCAATACCTAAACGCCGACGGGTGGCAACAGGAACGGTATCCTGAGAATGATTTCTTCTCCCTTCCTATCGCGTTGGAACGCAACAAGGACGGGACGCCACTGACGATCTCCGTCGACCTCCCCGGCCGCACGTTGCATGCACAGATCTGGCGCGTTCAAGTCGGCCGCGTGCCGCTGTACCTGCTCGACACCAACATTCCACAGAACTCACACGACGACCAGAACATTACCGACCAGTTGTACGGCGGCGACCGGGAGCTACGCATCAAGCAGGAGATCCTCCTGGGCATCGGCGGTTACCGCGCCCTGAAAGCACTCGGCATCCAACCGGACGTGTATCACCTGAACGAAGGACACTCCGCATTCTTGACCTTGGAGCATTGTCGCGAACTGATCGCTGAAAAAGGACTGACCTTTCGTGAAGCACGGGAAGCAACGATCGCCAGCACCGTCTTCACAACACACACTCCAGTCCCCGCAGGGAACGACTACTTCGCCCCCGAATTGGTGGAACGGTACTTTGCATCGTACTATCCCAGCCTGAACCTTTCGTCCAAGGACTTCCACAGCCTTGGCCGCGAGAATGTGGACAATGAGCGCGAGAGTTTTTGCATGACGGTTCTCGCCTTGCGGATGAGCGGAAAGAGCAACGGAGTGAGCAAGCTCCACGGGGAAGTTTCCCGGCAGATGTGGAAGAATGTCTGGCCAAAGGTTCCGGTTCACGAGGTCCCCATCATCTCCATCACCAACGGCGTGCATGCGCCTTCCTGGGTGAGTCACGATCTGGGAGAACTCTACGACCGCTATCTCGGTCCCAAGTGGAGGGAAGATGCAGGTCAGTTCGGCCTCTGGAGCCGCGTCCATCACATTCCTGACGAAGAACTCTGGCGAACGCATGAGCGCCGGCGGGAACGGCTGGTCGCGTTTGCCCGCCATCGTCTGCGCGGGCAGTTGGAAGCGCGTGGTACGACGGCGACCGAGATCGCACAGGCGGACGAGATCCTCAACCCAGAGGCCTTGACCATCGGTTTCGCGCGCCGGTTCGCGACATACAAGCGGGCGACGTTGCTCCTCCGCAATCCCGAGCGCCTGATCGCATTGCTGAACAGCAAAGATCGCCCCATCCAGTTCATCTTCGCCGGCAAAGCACATCCGCACGATACCCCCGGCAAGGAGCTCATCCGTCAGATCATTCACTTTGAACGCCGCGCGGATGTTCGACGGCGCATGGTCTTCATCGAAGACTATGACATGGTCGTCGCGCGCTATCTCGTGCAGGGTGTCGACGTGTGGCTCAACACGCCGCGTCGTCCGTTGGAAGCCAGCGGCACGAGCGGCATGAAGGCCACGATGAACGGCGGACTCAACGCAAGCATCCTCGACGGATGGTGGGTGGAAGGATACAATGCGAACACCGGTTGGGCCATCGGCCGCGGTGAGGACTATCGGGATGAGAAGTATCAGGACGAAGTGGAATCGAACGCCCTGTTCGACCTTCTGGAAAAGGACATTATTCCTCTGTATTATCACCGCTCAGCGGACGACCTGCCGCGGGGATGGATCTCGAAAATGAAGTCCGCCATCCGGACGATCGGACCGGAGTTCAATACGAATCGGATGGTGCGGGAATATGCCGAATTGATGTACCTCCCGTCATCCGAACGGATGCGTTCGTTCAGCGCGAACGGATTCAAACGAACCAAGGAGATCGCCAGTTGGAAGGAGGATATCCACCGGAACTGGCACGATATCCGGATCACGAACGTGGCTCTCGAAGCGCACGATGGCATCAAAGTGGGCGATGTCATCACTCTGCGGGCGACGATCGACCTCGGCAGCCTTGAACCGGAAGATGTGTTGGTCGAGGCGTGCTATGGTTCCGTGAACGCGGCAGAAATGCTGGAGCATCCAGTGATGACCCCGATGACCGTGGAGGGCAAGGCGAACGGCACATCTCACACGTTCACCGCAAGCATCAAGTTGGAAGTGGCAGGCCGGGTCGGTCACACCGTTCGCGTGCTTCCGTCCCATCGGGACCTCGTCGACCGGTTCCACGAGGGATTGATCATCTGGGCGACATCATAACACGACCACGCTCAACCCACATTCACATCAGCCAGAAAGGATTGCATGAGGAAGCCGTTTGTTCTTTGGATCATCGCATTCGTCGCCACAGCCGGATCCGCCGTCTATCAACGCATGACCGGCCCCACCTATCCGATCTCGGAGCGTCATACCGTGAACGGAGCCGAAGTGAAGTTTCGCCTCGACCGTTCGCATGGCGGGGAGATGAACTTCCCGATCGTTTTCGAGACGGGAGACTCGACACTTCGGGGAGCGGTCGCATGGAAACGCTTCAAAACGAACGACGACTGGACGGTCGTTTCCATGACGAATAATGGCGGAACGCTGCGCGCTGAACTCCCGCATCAGCCGCCGGCAGGAAAGCTTGAATACCGCGTCACGATCCAAACAGACGATAAGACGATCCTGCTTCCTTCAGCCACAACGAACGTCGTTCGGTTCAAAGGGGATGTGCCGATGTCGGTCATCGTTGTCCATGTCATCCTCATCTTTGCGGCCATGCTGCTTTCCACGCGAACGGCGCTTGAGCTGCTTGTGCCCGCACCACGCATTTCGCTGTATGCCTGGTGGACGGTCGGGTTGATGCTTGTCGGCGGATTGGTCATGGGACCCATTGTGCAGAAGTATGCCTTCGACGCATACTGGACAGGATGGCCGTTCGGGACCGACTTGACCGACAACAAGACGGCTGTCGCATTCATCGCGTGGGTCGTTGCTGCGCTGATGGTGCGACGCTCTCAGAAGCCGGCGCGCTGGGTCCTCGGCGCCGCCATCGTCACGCTGATCGTGTTCCTCATCCCGCACAGCCTTCTCGGTTCCGAGCTGGACTATTCCAAGATGCAATGAAGACCGCCCTGCGAATCGCCTCTCCGCTGGCCGCCTACATCCTCTTCTGTGCGGTGGTGTGGCTGATCATCCGGCCGCGCGTCGAAACGGCGCTGGTGGAGGCGCGTGCATCCGCTGTTCAGGACGCCGCGCGCCACACCGTGCGGAACGCGGAATCCTGGATGGCAAGTCGTATCGCGATCGTCTCCGCCGCAGCTGCGCGGATCTCTGCGCAACCCCGCGTGGGCGAGGAACTCGTTTCCACGCTCATCCGGCAGCATACCAGCCTGAGAATGATACGCATCTACGCGGCGCATTCCGATGACGAGCTCATTGGCCGCGGGCCGCAGGGGACAAATGATTCGCTGACGTTTGAGGAATCGCGTTGGAAGGAATGGGGCGTCCAGCGTGGTACGCACGTCCTCGTGCTCTCCCTCCCCGGAGATTCACTGCTGTTCGCAACGCGCGTCGCATTCACCATTGGAGAGAGCCAGTTTTTCTGTTCCACATTGTGGAATGGGGAAGCGCTCACGCAGATCCTCGCACAGGCGCCTGTGCCGGACGGTTCGCTCGTCCATCTGAGCGGGACGAACGGATTGGTGTGGAAGAACTGGGATGCAAGCACGGTGGGGATGGAAGATCGCGTGAAACGCAGCACGCGGTTCGAACAGATGACGGGAGAACTGACGGTCGCGTTTCCGACGGCTTCGATCGTTGAGCCGGTACGGAACGGATTTCTTGAATCGTTGGGATTCCTCGCACTCCTGATGATCCCCAGCGCCATCGCCCGCATGATCCGATGGCGCCGGGAATCGTCCCCCGCTGGTTGAACGGCGTCAACGCTACTTCTTCGCCGCCGCCTCCCCTTCCGGCATCTTCGCCATCGTGCTGAAGATCCGTCCGACCGAAGCAACAACGCCTGCAACGTCCGAGAGATTGCTGGGGATGATCATAGCGTTGTTCTTCTGTGCCAGTTTCCCAAACTCGCCGAGATACTGCTCCGCGACCCGCAGGTTGACCGCCTGAAGTCCTCCGGGTTCGTTGATCGCCATGGCGATCTCG
>JALONE010000071.1 GCA_025455125.1 Bacteroidota bacterium | reverse complement strand
AGATCGCATCGCCGACCTTCTTCCTCATCAGCGGTATCGTGCTTGGTTATCTCCATGTGACACAGTCGAAGGAGGAATTCCCGGCGACGCGAGCGGTTCTGCTCGGACGGGCACTCTTCCTGCTCACGGTAGGCCGCATTCTGATCTACCTGGCACACGTTCCCCTTGCCGGCGGTTGGATCCCGGCATTTGGCCGCAGTTTTATCACAGATGCCATCGCCGTTAGCATCATTATCGGTACGCTGGGGATTCGTCGCATCCGCGTCGCATATCGTCCATGGCTCGCGTTCGGATGCTACGTGGCGGCTTGGATCATGGTCGAGGTATGGACCCCTGAGGGATTGATCACGGATTTCCTGAAGAAGTTTCTGGCGGGTTCGCCTGAAGGGTACGAAAGCGCGATCCGGGTTGACTTCCCGCTGCTTCAATGGCTTGGTGTATACATCATGGGGACGGTTCTGGGGGAACGGATCGCCGGATTCTACGCCCGAGGGGATGAGCGAGGTGCGGCTCGTGTCGTCCTCCGCGTGTCTGTGATTTCCTTCTTCACGTCGATCGCTGTCCTGGCACTCCAACGGATCCTGCCATTAGTCATTCCCGGCGCGGTCGGGACAGTGCTCTACCGGCATATTTATTTATCAAAGCTTCCCCCCACGATCCCATATTTTCTATTCTATGGATCGATCGGCCTGGCATTCCTCTTTCTGTTCCTTCGATACAGCGAGACCCCGATCATGCGGGGATTCGCCCGACATGCGAGCATTCTGGGTCAGACCTCGCTTTTCGCATTTATCTTTCAGTATTTCATCTATTTCACCGTCTTTGTGTGGATGGATCTCCCCTATAGTCCGGTTTGGCCCATCACCTTCTTGGTCTCGGCAGCGATCGTGTATGCGGCCTCGCATTGGTGGTTCTCACGGGGGCTTAATGTGTATCTCGCGATTCCCTACCGCCGGTTCTTCGTCGCGCTTGGTATCCGAAAGGGATCGGCGCTCTCGCGGCTATGAACGCCTCTCCCATCACCACTACGATCCTTATTCCTTGCTTCAATGAAGCTCCAGCTATTCCCTCGCTCTGCGAACGGCTTCGGGCGGTGGTGCCGGAACTCGCCCGCGAGGGGGCTGTCGAGGTATTGTTCGTCGATGATGGTTCGACCGACGGAACTGCTGACGTCATCAATACGCATGCCTGCGGATTCTCGTATCGCGTCATCGCCCATCCGGTGAATCGCGGGATGGGGGCGGCTTTGAGGAGCGGGGCTGTGGCGGCAGGGGAGGAAATTGTGACCATCGACAGTGACTGCTCGTATGATCCTGCGGAAATTCCCGCTCTATTGCGCCTCCTTCGTTCAGGCTACGACGTCGTGACGGGAAGTCCGTATCACCCGCAAGGGAACGTCGTCGCTGGAGTCGGATGGCGCTTGGCGCTCAGCAAATTGCTGTCTCGCATCTACTGGATTGTACTCCCCGGGAAGCTGTATACATACACAAGTTGTTTTCGTGCCTATCGCACATCTGTGTTGAAACAACTCGACGCTCCCGCGGACGGATTTCTGTCGGTCACGCAATTGATCGCGTCTGCCCTGCTCCAGGGAATGCGCGTCGGGGAATTGCCGACTACGCTTCGGCCGCGCCAACACGGACAAAGCAAGATGAAGATCCTCTCCGTTTCGTTCTCTCACCTGCGGTACTTTTTTCGTATCTTTCGAATGCGCATCCGGCAAACCGTGCGTCCGATGTGAATACGTTGCCGGCGCGCACCAACTTTCCGAAAGCCCTTCGATGAATTCCGAAATCAAAAAACTCACACTTCCCAGCGACGGCGACCGGAGCGGCCGAGACCTCGGCGCTGAAGAACTCGAATTGGTCCGCCAGGTCCTCGAAAACGGCTGCCTGTTCAGTCCCAAAGGGACGTTCGTCAAGCGATTGGAGAAGGACTTCGCTGCTCGGTATGGCGTTGCTTCCGCCACCGCGGTCTCGAGCGGATCAGCGGCGGTCCATGCGGCGATCGCGGCCATCGATCCGGATCCCGGCGATGAGATCATCACCACGCCCATCACCGACATGGGAGCGCTCACGGCCATCCTGTATCAAGGAGCGGTCCCGGTCTTCTGCGACGTCGATGCGGATAGCTATAACGTCACGGCGGAAACGATCCGACCGCGCATCACGAAGCGGACGAAAGCGGTCATTGTCACTCACCTCTTCGGCGTGCCGTGTGATATGGATCCGATCGTTGCGTTGTGCCGGGAGCACGGGATTCCAATCATCGAGGACGCGGCGCAGGCATTCGATGCGACGTACAAAGGGAAACCCGTCGGGACGATCGGGGCGATCGGGTGTTTCAGCTTTCAGCAAGGAAAACACATGACGACGGGAGAAGGGGGAATGGTGATCTCGAACAACCCCGCATATGCGCGTCGCATGTTTCTGTTTGTGAACAAGGCCTGGGGGTATGGAGACCAGAATCCTGATCACTACTTCATGGCGCCGAACTACCGCATCAACGAGATCACGGGCGCTGTGGGCCTTGCACAATTCAACAAGCTCACGGGAGTTGTAAAGAGGCGTCGCGCGTCGGCGGAGCGATTCACCCAACGGATCGCGGATATTCCGGGCGTGAAACCGCAATCCCGGCCTGCGGGTTCCGATCCCGTGTTCTGGAAATACTGCGTCAACATCGACGAGTCGAAGACAGCCGTCGGATTGACAGAGATCGCGAAACGGATGAAGGAGTGGGGGATCTTTGCCATGCCGCGTTACATCGGAAAGCCGGCGTTCCAATGCCAGATCTTTCGCGATCGGGTCACGATGGGGAGGAGCAGTTGGCCCTTCACCGATCCAAGCCGGACCGGTTTGCCTCCCCTTGACTACAATGCGGAGAACTTTCCCGGCTCACTCAAGGCGCTTTCGCATGTGCTCGTGATCCCGTGGAATGAATTCTACACCGACGAACATGTCGACTATATCGCCGACCGGCTTCGCGAGGCGGTCCGGTAGCGGAGAACAACGATGGAGAACAACGAACAACGACTCCGGTTCGGACTGATCGGTTGCGGACGCATCAGCCAGGTCCACCTCGAATGTCTCGCGAAAGAACCGTCTGCGCAGCTTGTCGCGGTCGCGGACACCGACAGAGCGGCCGCGGATCGCGCGGCTTCAGCATTCAGCGCCTCCGCGTACAGCGATCCCCGGAAGATGATCGACGAATGCGCGCTTGACGCGGTCGTGCTGTGCACTCCTCCGAACACGCACAAGCCTCTTGCAGAACTCTCCCTCGGCCGCGGCCTGCACGTCTTGTGTGAGAAACCGCTCGCCCTCTCCGTAGAGGATGCGTCGGCGATGGTCGAGACGGCGAGTAAGGCCGGCCGCGTGCTGATGATGGCTTCGAAGTTCCGGTACGTGCAGGATATCGTTCGGGCGAAGAACATCATGGACTCAGGATTGCTGGGGGACATCGTTCTCTTCGAGAACGAGTTCTGTTCGCGCGTGGATATGACGCATCGCTGGAATGCCCATTCAGATGTGAGCGGCGGCGGCGTGCTGATCGATAATGGAAGCCACAGCGTCGACATCGTCCGTTTCCTGCTGGGACCGATCGAAACCTTGCAGGCCATCTACGGGAAGCCTTTCTACATCCATGTGTATGGGACGGCGGGGACGCTCGAGATCGGATGGAAGACGAGCCGCTATCGCGAGCGTGAGAAACCGGATTGGCTCACGTTCGGGAACGGCTACGACAAGTATCAGGCAATGGGAGCGCAATTGCGGAACTTCGTCGAAACGATCGGGGGACGCGCGACGCCGGTCATCGATCATACCGACGCCATCGAATCGGTCCGTGTGGTTCAGGCGGCGTATCGAAGCGCGAATCAGAACCGGTGGGAGAAGGTGTCCTCATGAGCGACGAACGCTTTCCGAACTGCCGCATTCACCCGACCGCATTGATCGAACAGGCCGTCGTTCTCGGCGACCGTACATCCGTGTGGGACAGCGTGCACATCCGGCATGGAGCGCGGATCGGCTCCGATTGCATCATTGGAGAGAAGACCTACATCGCCTACGACGTTGTCATCGGAAATTTCTGCAAACTGAACGCCAATGTGTACGTGTGTGCGGGCGTTACGGTTGAAGCGTATGTGATGCTTTCAGCACATGTCGTGTTCACCAACGATCGTTTTCCGCGGGCGTTCGACAGGACGCTCGACGGTCTGGCAACGAGCGACCCGACGGAAGAGACCCTCCACACACGCGTCTGCCGAGGAGTCACCATCGGGGCGAATGCAACCATCGGTCCGGGCCTGACGCTCGGCGAGTTCGCGATGGTCGGCATGGGAAGCGTGGTCACACGCGACGTGCCCCCCAACGGTCTGGTGATCGGTTCTCCCGCACGGCTTGTCGGCTTCGTCTGCGCATGTGGACCGGTGCTCGTCAAGAGCGCTGTATGGGGATCCGATGGCGATTCGGCGAAGTACGTCTGCGCGCGCTGCGGCCGCGTGTATGCGAAGTCGGCGTCAGGTGTCGTAGAACTCCAAGGCCCCCGGGCCCATCACTGATGTCCGAGACTATGAACCGCGAGATCCCTGTGCGCATCGTCGGGGGCGGCATGACAGGGTTGACTCTTGCGCTGAAGTTAGCGCGTCGCGGAGTCTCCGTCGTTGTTCATGAGCGCGATCCGTATCTGGGGGGGCTGACGGCGGAGTCGAAACTCGCCGGCATTCCGGTCGAACGCTTCTATCATTGTGTTCTTCCCACCGACACCCGACTCCTCTCTCTCTTTGACGAGATCGGCCTGAGCGATGCCGTTGGATGGACGCGCACGCGTACCGGCTTCTTCACGGGAGAAGCCCTGCTCGAAATGACCACGACGGCGGACTTCCTCCGGTTTCCAGCGCTCACATTTCCCGATCGACTTCGTCTCGCATGGACCATCTCCTACTGCGCGATGCTGCCAAACTGGAAGCGTCTGGACCATGAACCGATCAGTTCGTTCCTCAAGCGTCACGGCGGTGCGCGTCTTTTCGAAACCATCTGGGAACCGTTGCTGCTCGCAAAGCTGGGCAAGCAATACGACCGCTTCTCGGCGACGTTCATTTGGGCGACCGTCTATCGGATGCTGCAGGCGAGGAAAGCGAAAGGGCGCTCAGAGCGACTGGGATTTGTGAAAGGGCGATATGGAAGGGTGTTTCAAGCCCTTCGGTCCGCTCTCGAGGCAGCAGGTGGTCAAGTTGAGTCGGGGAAAGCGGTCGCCGGCCTGAGGCGCGATGCACGCGGACAATGGAGTCTCCTGGTCGACGGAGCGGAGAAACCTGCGAAGTGTATCGCTCTTTGTGTCCCCGCTCCGATCGCTGCCGATTGGATCAATTCCTTGGTCCCCGCTTATGCGAAGGCGCTCGATCAAGTGGAATACCTTGGTGTTGTTTGCGAAGTGCTCTTGCTCAAGCGGTCCCTCACGCCGTATTACGTGTTGAACCTGACTGACCGTCGCCTCCCGTTCACGGGAGTGATCGAAACCAGCAATCTCACCGGCACCGAAGAATACCAGGGCCGCCACGTGGTGTATGTTCCCCGATATGCCGCACAGGATTCTCCCATCTGGAACTGCTCGGACGATGAGATCCACGCCGAGACCGTTGAGCACATGAAGCGAATCGTCCCCGATTTCGACACGGCCGACGTTGTTGCGTGGACCGTCAATCGAGCCCGATACGTTCAGCCGATCCATCCCCCCGGTTGGGGGAGCCGGATTCCTCCGACGATACTCGCCCCCGGACTCGCCTATGTATCCACGGCGCAGATCCATCCCTGGACCGTCTTCAACGACGAAGCGGTTGGGAACGTCGATTCTCGCTTTCCCGACGTGCTTTCGGCGATTGAGCTCCTTACATAAGCGATTCCACGTAGAGGCATTTACGACATTTTTCTTCTCGGAGACTTGACAACAGTCTCACAATTCTTATATTGAAAGAACAGACTTTACCTGAGAACAGTGAATCGCAGCTTCCATACGGCAATCGCAATCCCGGCTAACGCCACCCTCGGCGATGTCCGCCCGTTTGCCGTTGCATTCCTGTTCAGCCTTAGCCTCCTCCTTATTATTAACCTCCTGGTTCTCGGGCTGCTGCGACTTGCCTAAGAGATGCCAGAGGTTAACCCCGCAAATACCACCGTAACAAGCCCCAACGAAGCACGGTAACGCAGGTTCTCCTCTGGCGAACAGGAATGTCTTTGCCAAAGGTGAACGATGCGTAGCGATCTCATCAAACAAGGAATCGAACGAACCCCGAACCGCGCGATGCTCCGCGCTGTCGGCTTCGGGGACGATGATTTCTCCAAGCCGATCGTCGGTGTGGCGAACGGCTATTCCAACCTCACCCCCTGCAACGTCGGATTGAACGACCTCGCGAACCGCGCGATGGAGGCCCTTCGGACGGCCGGGACCATGCCGCAGGTGTTCGGGACCATCACCGTGAGCGACGGCATCGCCATGGGAACCGAATGCATGAAGTATTCGCTCGTCTCCCGCGAGGTCATCGCCGATTCGATCGAGACCGTTTGCAATGCTCAATCGATGGATGGATTGCTCGCTGTCGGCGGTTGCGATAAGAACATGCCCGGCGCGATGATCGCCATCGCCCGTCTCAATATTCCCTCGGTGTTCGTCTATGGCGGGACCATCAAGCCCGGACATCTGCACGGGCACGATCTGACGATCGTCAGCGCGTTCGAGGCGGTCGGCGAGTACAGCGCCGGGAAGATGACAGCGGACGAGGTCCGGGAGGTTGAGCGACATGCGTGTCCCGGCTCCGGCTCGTGCGGCGGCATGTACACGGCGAACACCATGTCCGCAGCGATCGAGGCGATGGGGATGAGCTTGCCGTATTCCTCCACGATGGCCGCAGAAGACGAGGAGAAGGCGAGGAGTGCCGAAGAATCCGCTCACGCACTCGCACACTCCATCACACGCCAGATCCTTCCCCGACAGATCCTCACCCGCAAAGCGTTCGAGAACGCCATCGCCGTGGTCATGGCCGTCGGCGGCTCCACGAACGCCGTCCTGCATCTCCTCGCGATCGCCGATGCAGCGGACGTTCCGCTGACGATCGATGACTTCGAAATCATCCGAAAGCGCGTTCCGGTCCTCTGTGACCTCAAGCCTTCCGGTCGATATGTCACGACCGACCTTCATGCTGCAGGAGGAATCCCGCAGGTGATGAAGATGTTGCTCGTTCACGGTTTGATCCATGGCGACGCTCCGACGGTGACAGGCAAGACGATCGCTGAAGTCCTGGCCTCCGTTCCAGAATCTCCGCGTTCGGATCAGCGTGTGATCCGTCCCTGGAGCGAGCCGATGTATCCGCAGGGCCATCTTGCCATACTCAAAGGGAACCTGGCACAGGAAGGTTCCGTCGCAAAGATCACCGGTGTGAAACATCCGGCGATCACCGGACCCGCGCGCGTGTTCGATTCGGAAGAGGAATGCCTTCGCGCGATCCTCGACAAGCGGATCAACGCCGGCGATGTGATCGTGATCCGCTACGAAGGACCGAAGGGGGGCCCCGGAATGCGCGAGATGCTTGCGCCGACGTCCGCGATCATCGGTGCGGGATTGGGCGACTCCGTCGGATTGCTGACGGATGGGCGCTTTTCGGGTGGAACATACGGGCTCGTCGTGGGGCATGTCGCGCCGGAAGCCGCCGTGGGAGGAACGATCGCGCTGGTCAGGGAAGGGGACTCCATCACGATCGATGCGGAGAAGTTGCTCCTGCAGGTGAATGTTCCGGAAGCGGAGCTTGCCAATCGACGTGCGAACTGGTCGCCGCCGGCGCAGCGGTATACGCGCGGTGTGCTGGCGAAATATGCGAAGCTGGTTTCGACGAGCAGTCTCGGGGCTATCACGGACCGGTAGCATCCGCAGGAAAGACTAGCGCGCAGAGTGCGCGGAGTGAGCAAAGAGCGCCAAGAAGGATGATGAATGTAACAACGGAAGGGATGAAGGTCATGGCGAAGAAGGCAGAACAGCGGCACACCGGCAAGATGATGACAGGGGCGGAGATCTTTGTCCGATCGTTGGTCGCCGAGGGCGTGGAGGTCGTGTTTGGCTATCCTGGAGGTGCGGTGATCGGAATCTATGATGTGCTCCATGATATCACCGACATCCGCCATATCCTGACGCGCCACGAGCAGGGTGCGACCCATGCCGCCGAAGGATATGCCAAGGCGACCGGCAAGGTCGGCGTTGTGCTGGTGACCTCCGGGCCGGGGGCGACCAACACGGTGACCGGCATTGCCGATGCCTACATGGACTCCGTGCCCATCGTCGTCTTCACGGGTCAGGTTGCGCTGAAGATGATCGGAAATGACGCGTTTCAGGAAGCCGATATCGTCGGCATCACCCGACCGATCACGAAGCACAACTACCTCGTCAGCGATGTGAAAGACCTTTCGCGCATCGTGAAGGAAGCGTTCTACCTTGCGCGCACCGGACGTCCGGGACCGGTGTTGGTCGATCTGCCGAAGGACGTCATGGCGCAAAAGGCGGCCTTCCACTATCCGTCGAAGGTTGACATCCGCAGCTACAATCCTGTGGTCGACGGAAACCACATGCAGATCAAGAAAGCCGCGGACCTCATCAACGCGGCGCAGCGTCCGGTCCTGTACGTCGGCGGCGGCGTGATCAACTCCGGTGCGACGGCGGACTTAAGGCGCCTTGCCGAAACGCTGCAATGCCCGGTGACGACGACGTTGCACGGTCTTGGTGCGTTCCCGGAGGGAAATCCCCTTTCGCTCGGCATGCTCGGAATGCATGGGACGTGGTATTCTAATGTCGCCGTGAGTTACTGTGATGTGTTGATCGCCGTCGGCGCGCGGTTCGATGATCGTGTAACGGGGAAGGTGGAAGCGTTCGCTCCGGAGGCGAAGAAGATCCACATCGATATCGACCCGGCCGCCATCAGCAAGAATGTCGCCGTCGACGTTCCCATCGTCGGCGATGTGAAGCGTGTGCTCAGTGTGCTCAGCAAACATGTCAAACCATTGAAGACCGTCGACTGGCTGAGAACGATCGCGCAGTGGAAACGGGAACATCCGCTCCGATACAAACATGACAGCGCGCTGCGCACCCAGCACATTATCGACACGCTCGGCCGCGTGACCGACGGGAACGCGGTGGTCGTCACCGATGTCGGTCAACACCAAATGTGGACGGCGCAGTTCTTCCGATGGAGACATCCGCGGACGCATATCACGTCGGGGGGACTTGGGACCATGGGTTTCGGTCTCCCCGCCGCCATGGGAGCGGCATTCAGCGAGCCAAAGTATCCGGTCGTCTGCCTGAGCGGCGATGGCGGGTTCCAGATGAACGCGCAGGAAATGGCAACCATCAGTCAGCATCGGCTGCCGCTGAAGATATTCATCATCAACAATGGATTCCTCGGGATGGTCCGGCAATGGCAGGAACTGTTCTGGCGCCGTCGCTATTCGCACGTGGATATTTCCAGCCCAGATTTCGTGAAGCTGGCAGAGGCCTTCGGCTGCCGTGCGCTGCGGGTGACAGAGGTCGATGCGATGGAGCCTGCGATCCGTGAGGCGCTCGCATACAACGACGGTCCAATGCTGATCGAATTTGTGGTCGAACCGGAAGAGAATGTGTATCCGATGATTCCGGCGGGGCAATCGGTGAACGAGATCATGGATTCCCCCGATCCGGTCGCGGCGACCGGGCCGTCCGGCACGAGCAAGCATGACATCCTGATCCATGCGAAAGGATAAAGCGATGAGACAATCTTCAGGCGCCGTGTCGCGCGGCCACCGTTCGAAGGACGAACAGCAGCTCAAACAGCACACGATCAGCATTC
>JALONE010000392.1 GCA_025455125.1 Bacteroidota bacterium | reverse complement strand
TCTTGCGGACAAGTTCCTGAACGAGCTTGCCGTCGATCTTCCCTTTGAGTTCCTTCATCGCCAGCGGCATCACTTTGCTGAAGTCTTTCGTGCCCGAGGCGCCCGTCTCCCCGATAAACCGAAGAACAACGGCTTCCGCCTCTTCCGCCGTCATCTGCTTCGGCAGGTATTCCGTGATGATGGCGAGTTCCTTCTGTTCCTGATCGGCCAGGTCTGTCCGTCCGGCCTTTTCGTACATCTCGATCGCTTCTTTCCGCTTCTTGGCGGCTGCCAACAACGCCGTCACCTCTTCCTCCGGCGTTGCAGCAGTTCCCGTTCCCCGCTTGGCGAGGTCGATGAGCGCCGCCCGAATCGACCGGATGGTGGTCAGGCGCAATTGGTCTCCGGACTTCATGGAGGCCTTCAGGTCCTCATTGATGCGTTCGGTCAATGTCATTGTAGGTCCAAAACTGTTGTCTCAAATCCCCTGAATCATTCCATAGTACAAAAAAAAAGGCTCTTTCGCTACGAAGGAGCCTTTACCCTGTTGATGCATCCTCAAGCCCGTTTCCGGAGCAAGTGTGGGATCAGAAGCAGAAACGCTGCCGCCACCGTTGTCGGACCGGCGGGAAAGTCCAACTTGAACGCGAGATAGAGTCCAAGGATTGGCGGCACGAGTCCGAATATGGCGGCCATGATAAAAATCCCCTTGATGTTCCTGATTGCAAGCATCGCCGCGACAGAAGGGAGAATGAGAAATCCAAACACGAAGATGTCCCCCACGATCCGCACCGTGACCGACACGGCGATAGCGATCGTGAGGTAGAAGAGAAAGTCCCATCGCTCGGAGCGGATCCCTTGCGTGGCTGCGGTCTCCGCGTCGAGCGAGACGAAAAGAAACTGCTTGAAGAACAACGCGTGCACGATCAACAACACCACAGCGGTCCCCGCGACAAGCACGAGTTGCTCCGGGGTGACAAAGAGCATGTCCCCTTTCAGGATGGACTCGATCTCCGCGACCTCAGCGCCCTGCGTCTTCTGCATCATGAGGATGCGGAGAGTGATGGCGAGGATGTAACTCGCGCCTAGCACCGTGTCGCGCGGGATCAACCGGCTTTGCAGAAGCCTCGTGAATACAAGCACGGCGACAACGGTGAGGATGAGCGACCCGAGCGTGGGATTCATGTCTGCGCTGACAAGATGGGCGAACGCCACGCCGGCCACGGCGATCTCGGTGAGGGTCATCCCGACAAACACCACTCGACGCGATACGACATACACGCCCAGCACCGCACAGAGCAGACCCGCGATCATGCTACCCGCTAACGCGTGCGGGAAGTCGGTGACAATCGTACGGAGGATCTCCCAGTCACTCATCGCCGTTCTCCCGGAATGATCACCGTCGAACCGGCGACCGACTGCACGTCGATGGGCATATGATACATCTCCGAAAGACGCTGGGGTGTAAGCATTTCTTCGACGGTCCCCATAAGGAACGTGGCCCCGTCGATGAACGCGATGCGATTCACAAAGTTCGCAATGTCGCTCAACAAGTGACTGACAAGGACGATCGTAAGATTGTCGTGCGCGTGGAGGTGTTTCAAGAGACGGAGGATGGAGGTTCGGGAGCTCATATCCATGCCATTCGTCGGCTCATCGAGAACCAGGATCTTCGGCTCTGATGCAAGCGCTCGTGCGATCAGCGTGCGCTGCTTCTGTCCCCCCGACAGGTTGTTCGCTCACACGCAACCGGTCCTCCCGGCCCGGCCGCCGGATCAGTCCAAGATGTCCAAACCGTCCCATCATGACGATGTCCGAAACCGTGAACGGGAGGAAGGGATCGATCGCATCTCGCTGCGGGACGTAGCCCATGAGAAAGCGGGTCCCTGTTTCGTCACTCCGCCCGATGGATCCGGACATCGGGGGAAGGATATTCAGGATGGCGCGCAACAGCGTTGTCTTCCCTGAACCGTTCGGACCGACGATCCCGAGGAAGTCGGAATCGTTCAACTCGAAGCTCACCCCGCTCAAGACCGGGTGCGAGGCGTATCCGAGCGTGACGTCGTCGAATCGAAGAAGTGATGACACGTGAGGATCCTGGTTGCGGTTGATTGTACGTGCAATCCCGTCAAGAGTCAATGGTGCGCTTTGAAGGCATCCGCCAGTGAGCGAACATTGTGGTCCATCAGTTTCCGATACGTGTCGATCCCCTCGCGACCTCCGACGGAAGTGCTCAGGCGTACAACCTGCGCGCCCGCTGCCTTCGCAATCGCCGAGGGGATCTTCTCCTCGAAGAATTGTTCCAACCCGATCGCACAGACATCGGTCTTCTTCATGCGCTGGATCAGTTCGTTCACGTGGGAAGGCGTCGGCGCGATCCCGGGTTTCGGCTCGACGTAGCCAATGACGTTCAACCCGAACCGGTTCGCGAAGTAGCTGAAACTGGAATGGTATGTCACCATCGGACGGCCGCGGTACGGGGCGAGTTGATTCTCCCATTCGAGCACCGTAGCGGCCAGTTCCCGCGCATATGCATCTGCGTTCGCACGGAAAAAGGGCGCGTCCACATCTGAAAGCTTCGACAAACCCTCAACGATCTCCTCGAGGATCAACGGTACATTGTCAGGATCAAGCCAGTAATGCGGATTACCGTGCGGGTGTACATCTCCCTGGCTCGCATCGATCTTTCCTGTCGGCACTTCAAGTTTCGCGATCGGCCTTGAACAGTCGATGATCAAGAGGTTTGCGTTCCGCGACCCATCGATGATCTGTGGCGCCCACAGTTCAAGCTGCATTCCGACAATGACGAATGCATCGGCGGAACGGAGCTTCATCATGTAGCTTGGTTTGATGTCGACGTAATGCGGGTTTTGGTTTCCGCGTACAATGAAATCGACCTCCACGCGGTCTTTTCCCACCGCGCGTACAAATTCAGCCAGGTCCGGCGTGCTTGCGACAACCTTCAGCTTAGACCCGAAACCGGACGAAGCAGTCAGCGCAAGGCTCAACACAACAAGGAAGATTCTCATTCTAAAATCCTTTCTGGTGTCGTCCGATTAGAAGGAATGTGCCCTGTGAGGGCCCAGGGAAAACAGGAACTGCAACGTCACCGAGCGAACGGTCTGCGAGTCGCCGTCCGGGTGTTGGTGGGTCTTCTGCGCGAACTCCAGCCGAAACGCGCTCGTCTCTTCAACCGGATAGAATCC
>JALONE010000070.1 GCA_025455125.1 Bacteroidota bacterium | reverse complement strand
GTCCAGACCCTCAGTAGAAACGCGCCCGCCATTCAAATACTCAGAACTGCGTACAAATCCCTTCATCGTTCCATCCGGCAACGTGAGCGATTGATCAACGTGCACGATCTGTTGCCAATGCTCCGAGTACGAAGGGTGGAAGAGAAGATACCCGACGCAGAAAGCGAAAACGAGCCCGAGCGCGAGGATCCCCTGGCGACCACGAAAGACGCGGAAGTATGCGTCGGCGTGTGGAAGGTCCCGCCAGACGGCGGCGAAGCCGAGCAGGATGGGGAATGACCACAGCGCGAAGAACACGATAAGTCCGGCATGCAAGATCGCGCTCGTCAGAACATCGAGGAGAGGCGATTGGAGAATGATCGATCGTGCGAACAACGGGAATACCTCGTTGAACGCGAGCCGGAACAGGAGATGCGGAGCAAAAAGCCACAGCAGCAGCTTCAGCCAAGCCGGACGGGCGAGCATCGCAAGCGAAATGAAGAGAAGCGCGAAAGCAGGATACAGCATCAACCGCGGTCCGCTGAACGCGGTAAGGACCGTCAGTATGATGAGCCAGACGAATGACCGCAAGTACCACCGGTAGGGGTCGCGTGAGAGCCTCAGCGCCGGCGTGAATTGCAGCGATACCCAGATGGCGATGAGCGCGCCGAGGAACGCCAAGACGACAAAGCCGGTCAGATCGGCCATCCAAGGATACCGGATGCCCTTCAAGAGGCTCACCACATTCTCGGAGAGCCACACGCCCGCCTGAATGATGAGGGCGATGAGGAACAGCTTCAGCGCAGGCACACGCGGACGGTCGTCGCGATTTGGTTCCGTTCTCTTTCGTCGTACGGCGATCAGAGCGACGATCGCCGCGGCCAATGAGATGACGATGACGACCCACACGACCCACATGGGAATGAAGAACGGGTACTGCGCGACATCAAGGAAATAATAGGGCTCCGTGATTCGATCGGGAATGTTCCCGTCGAACCGATCGACGAGGCGGTACATCAGGTCCCCGCTCCGTTTGAGTCCCGACGGGATGAACAGCGCCAGGTTGTCCTGCGGCGTGTGAATGTTGTCGGTCGGGTCGCTGGTGAAATCGATGGCGGGGATGCCGCGCTCGAGGAACGGTTGATGGTCTGAACCGATCCCCCCTTGCGGCGTCATGTAGTTCAAGGTGAAGAAATGAGTCGGGTAGGAAAGAGTCCCATATCCGAGAGCGCGCATTTCTTCGTACGCCGCGCTCACCAGCCACTCCGGCGTGCTCTTCTTATAGGAATCGATCATTGGGATGAGCCAGTCGCTTCCATTCGCCATATCCGCTTGCAGCATCAGCACGACGCGGTCCATGGCGCCGAATGTGTTCGCAAAATGCCGCGACCCGCGCAAACCCTGTTCCTCGCCTCCGAAGAGACAGAAGACCATGGTGAAATGATTCGTCCGCTTCGAAAGAACCCGGGCGAGCTCGATCACCACGGCGCTTCCCGATCCGTCATCGTTTGCCCCTGGAACCTCCGGCGTTGAAGAATCGATATGCGCGCCGAGCACGATGATGCTGTCTGAGAGCCCCCGCTTGATCCCCACAGCAATGCCGCTGTTCGTGTTCCACGGCTTCCGCTCGCCCTCACCCGGCACTTCAGACATCGGCATGAAGTAGAAATCGTCCAGCCCGAACTCCTTGAACTTCATGAGCGCAAAACCCATCGCCCGGCGTTCCGCCGGGGAGCCCATCGGCCGCGGACCGATTTCCTCCGCGATGACCTGCAGGTAGGCGCGTGCGCTGTCCCCGGAAAACGGCGTCTGAGCGGAAAGGGAGAATGGAAACAAGACGAGAACAACGAGGAGAAGGCGTTTCATGGACGTATCACGGTGTGTTTGGTGGCTGAGCAGCGAGTGTTTGCTCGAAGAACCGGATGATGTGACGTTCGTATGTCGCTCCGCCGACATCCCAGACATTGCTGTGCTCCGCTCCCTCGACGGAATGGAGGGTCTTTGGTTCATTTGCGGCTTCAAACAACCGCTGAGAATAGTCGGGTTTGATGAGCGAATCCTGCGTTCCGTGCACGATCATGATGGGAACGCGCACACGGCGGATATCATTGATCGGAGCGACGAGCCGCGCCTTGAAGTTCGCCATCCGCTGCGACTGGACGAGGGCGACGTTGCGGAGGAAATGCCACGGGAGTTTGATGATCCGTTTCTGATAGTCGACGAAGATCGTCTTGAGATCGGCGAAGCTTCCTTCTGACACGACAGACCGGATTCGTTTGTCCAGCGCTGCACCTTGGATCGCGACGGCCGCTCCCATGGAGGTTCCGTAAACCCCGATGCGACCGATCGCAAGGTCCGTGCGTGTTTCAAGATAGGTGAGCACTGCCGCCAGATCGTACTTCTCGAAAAATCCGTACGTGCAGAAATCGCCCTCGCTCTCGCCATGCTGGCGCGAATCATACAGGAACACATTGAATCCCTTCGCAAACAACGCGCGCGCGAACGACACGCCGCCGATCTTGCAGTCGCCCACGCCGTGGAGGAAGACGACCGTTCCTTTTGCCCCGTCGGCATGCGCGACGAACCACCCATGCAACTTCAGTCCGTCGAATGTCTCGATGGTCACATTCTCCTGCGGCAACCCGGCATCCCGCGGCTCGAGGAACTGCGTGAATCGCGCATACCAATCCGCCTTTCGCCGCCTCGGCTTGAGCAAGATGATCGGCCCCGCGACGAGGATCACCAGCGTCGCGTTGAAGAGGAAGAGAATCGAAATGATCAGCAGATCGTACAGGATGAACATGGACAACAGTAGTCAGTTATCAGTGGTCAGTAGTCAGGAACAGCGCTCCTACCATTGTGCTTGTGATGCAGTTCCGAAGCCTGGGCCGAGGAAGATCGCGTTCAACAACAATCGCTCCGTGCCGTGGAAGAATCCGCGGAAGTTCGGTTCTTCGGCGAAGAGGATGATCTGTCCGCGTCCCTTCGCTTCGCGCGTGGCGTATGCAGTCGATGCCCAGCGTTCACGCGCCTCGGGCCACAACAGGCCGCTGATCCGCAGATCAGCCGCTTCGGAAAAGCGTGCGGGCGTCTGCACCGGATCCTTCGAAACGAATGCGTTGGACGAGAAGAAGTACGCGCCGACCTCCTGGCCGACGCCGAATGCGATCCAGTGTTCGTCATCCAACTGGGTCCGCATGATCGTCCCCCGAGGCATGAACAATCGTCCGCGGTCGTCATACAACTTCATCTCTTTGTCGTCCGGTTTCGCGTTCTTTTCCTCCTTCGCCGGTTTCGCCGATGGCATCGAGCCGCCCCATAATGCAACGCTGTCCACAACAGGCGAGAGCGCCGCCCGCTCCATGCCCGCCGCCTTCAGATACAACTCGCGGTCCTTCAACACCTGGTGCAACAGCCGCGTGCTCGCGAGTCCCGAACCGGTGTCGGCCGCATATGCCGCCGCGTTCCCGATCGCGATCAACGTGCCGCCGCGGCTCATCCACTCGTTGATACGCGTGACGGTCGTTCGCCCCAGAGTTCTGCCGAATACCTCCGATGATCGCGCGGAGGGTAAGACCAGAACGGTGTACTTGTCAAGATCCGCCGAAGCGAGCTGAGATGTCTGGAGGATGCTGAATCGCATCTTGAGCCGGTAGTCGAGCAGATGCCACAGCGCTCCGAAACTCCCCGTGCCGATCTCGGTCCCCGTGATGAGTGCGATGCGGGGTTCCTTCAACAGGACGAAATCGTTCCCGCCAAGGTCGGGACCTTTCTGCGTCAACGCCGAGGAGACGCCATGGAATGTCACGCCTGTCGACTTGGTGATGGTTTGAAGCGCCGAGACGAGGGAGGCGGGATTCTCGTGCTTCCGAAGCAGAATGCTCCCGCGGTGGAACTGGATTCCCCCAACGGTCACTTCCTCTTTCCCCGAACGCGCGACGTATCCGGCGGCCATCAGAGCGCTGAGGGCGTCGATCGATGCGTCATCGTCGAACGACATCAGGAATCCGTACGATGCATCAGGCGCCAGGACCGATCCTGCGGTGGAGGGGAGCGAGGCGACGTCGGACGAAGCGGGAAGTGGTGCCGTCGAGGTGTATGCATCCACGCCGTATGCGATCGGAAGGGACCAGGCGGTGACATCATACATCTTGGAGTCCTTCTCCTTCTCCAGGGCCTTCCGCTCCTCCTGGAGCAGTTGCGTGGGCATGCGCGGATCGAACTCCAGGATCGTCCGTGCGAGACGTCCCATCGGCTGATCCAGCGGTACGACGTACGTCCCCTGCGGCAACATGATGCTCGCCTGCTTGCCGGTCCAGGAATTCACCGCATCGTTCAATCGGAACGGCTTGTCTGTTATGCGCACTTCGATCTTCTGATAGAGGAGTGTCTGCACGAGCCGCTTGACGCGGGAGGGATTTGTGCCGGGGTCGAAGTAGAACGCGCGTGGAGAATTCTTCGGGATCTCCAGCGTCTTCCGCTTCGCGTCCGCATAGTCCCGGAGGAATTCCTCCCGGTTATGTGCTGCGGTGCTGAGATCCGCTATCGAGCTGACGAAATGATGATGGACCGCCTCCCGGTAGGTGAGCGTCGTACCATCCGGACGTTTCACCGGCGATCCGTCGGTTCCCGCCTGCTCATACAAGATGCCGACCGCATCGGTGTAGAGCGGCCAAGAACTTCCATAGCCTGGGTACCATTCGTCCACCCACTCGCGCGTGTAGTAGCTCCACCCGTACTTGTCAAAGGCCGCCCCGTGGTTTGTTGCGAATCGGCCCCACCATTTTCGTGCGAACGGGGGGATGTTGTGATTGACCGGCTCGCGCGGCGGCGTGAACACATACGTGTCGTATCCCCCCATCTCGTGCGAGTCAATGACCAACTGCGGATGCCATGCCGTGATGTGCGGCATACGGTTCCTGCTCTCCACATGCACCTGCGAGAACCAGTCCCGGTTCAGGTCGAACAGATAATGATTGCTGCGCCCTCCGGGCCATGTCCCCTGGTGGGAGATCGTCTGCATGTCCGGATTCGGCACTGTGCTCCCCCATTGCTGCATCTGTGCGAGGAAGCGTTCGCGTCCGTCCGGATTCTCCATCGGTTCCAGCAGGATGATGAGGTTCTTCCGGAGCAGTTCGGTTGCGGCGTCGGTTCCCGCGGCAAGCTGATAGGCGACCTGCATGCAGGCATCGACGCTCGAGATCTCGTCGCCATGAATGCCGTACCCGATCCACACGACGGCCGGCGTCGCCTTGATGATGGCGGCTGCGGTTGCGGCATCCGTCTTCCGCGGATCGAACAGCTTCCCGATACTCGCCCGGTGCTCTTCCGCCCGCTTCAGATTCTCCTCGTCGCTGATGAGAAGCAGATATTGTGTCCGCTGCTCGTATGTGCGTCCCATGTCGATCAGCGCCACGCGCTTCGTGGAAGCCGAGAGCGCGTGCAGATAGCGGACGACCTCGTCATATCGCGCGGGACGTGTTCCGAGCGGGAATCCCAGCACCTGATCGGGGCTCGGGATGTTCGTTTGATACGTCCCGTTCGGATAGAACGGAATCTCTTGTGTTTGACCTGAGGCAACGGAAAGCAACAGCGTAACGGCACAGAGGGTGGCGCAGGCGGTCGAGCGGAACACGGCGACGTACTCCTCGAATTGGGAAGTGATTTCTCCAATGTAGCGGTTAGACGGTAGAAATGCGAAATCGGGCGAGCCTCCCCTAGTGCTCGTGCTCCACCGCCGGCGCAATGGGCTTTGGTTGACCAGGAGCGGTTTCAGGGGCAAGATTGTGCGGATCGAGCGTGAGCAACACGCCGATGGCGTCGGCGTGCTGGGCTGCCAGGTTCGGAATGCGGCCATGTTCGTTGAGGCTTCGCCCAGTGAGGATCGCGATCCCCTGAGCGAGGGAATCTGCCGCTTCGAATGCCGACACGATCGAAGGAAGTCGCAATCCTGCAAACAGCCCATAGCCGGAAAAGATCCCGACCTCGCTCTCGGGAATGCTGCGGGCTCGGATGGCAGCGAGGCGCTCCCGAAGTTGTTGCGCTGATGCGGAATCGCGGTGGATGAAATGGTGCTTCAGCGCGTGGTCGAGGTGTCCCTCTTCATGGAGTTTGTGACCGGGACCGCGATACAGTCCTACCATGTCGGTGGAACCGTCGACGAAGATGTGTTCCAGATGAATGAAGTCGGGTGTGCCGTTCTTGTCGTAGTCGTAGATCGTCACCTTCCTCTGCTCGCCATCGTTCAGCGAGATGAGATCGATCGTCGGGCG
>JALONE010000391.1:922-2700 GCA_025455125.1 Bacteroidota bacterium | reverse complement strand
AACGCGATATTCATGGGGCTGTACTACTCTGTCCAGCGCGTCTGCAAGGCGCGCATGTTCAGCGACGTTCTCAGCAAGATCCACTTCTGGGGGTGGCAACTCATCATTCTCTCGGCCGCCATTACGCTTCCGCTTGGGTTTACGACGTCGAAGGAATACGCCGAGCTGGAATGGCCGATCGATATCGCGATCACGCTCGTCTGGGTCATCTTTGGCATGAACCTCATTGGCACGCTGATCAGACGCAGGGAAAAGCATCTGTACGTGGCCGTCTGGTTCTACCTGGCGTCCCTCGTGACGGTCGCCGTGCTTCATATCGTGAACTCGATCGAGATCCCTGTCGACTATCTGAAGAGCTACCCGGTGTACGCGGGCGTGCAGGATGCCTTGGTTCAATGGTGGTACGGTCATAATGCGGTCGCGTTCTTTCTGACGACGCCGTTTCTCGGCCTGATGTACTACTTCCTCCCGAAAGCCGCGAATCGTCCGGTCTATTCCTATCGGCTTTCCATCGTTCATTTCTGGTCGCTGATCTTTCTGTATATCTGGGCAGGACCGCACCATCTCCTCTACACGGCGCTTCCCGATTGGGCACAGTCGCTGGGAACGGTCTTCTCGATCATGCTGCTTGCACCATCATGGGGGGGAGCGATCAACGGGTTGCTCACCCTTCGCGGAGCCTGGGACAAGGTGCGCGAGGAACCCGTGCTGAAGTTCATGGTCATCGCCGTGACGGCGTACGGCATGTCGACGTTCGAAGGGCCTATGCTCTCGCTGAAGAATTTGAATGCGCTGATGCATTACACCGATTGGATCATTTCGCACGTTCACATTGGCGCGCTGGGCTGGAATGGCTTCCTCACATTCGGCATCCTCTATTGGCTTATCCCGCGCATGTGGAAGACGGAACTCTACTCGCGGAAGCTTGCGAATGTCCACTTCTGGCTTGGGACGCTGGGCATCGTCTTCTACGCGTCGTCCATGTATTGGTCGGCGATCGTCCAGACGCTGATGTGGAAGCAATTCGCTCCGACGGGCGTTTTGCAGTATCCGAACTTCCTGGAAACAACGCTTCAAATCCTTCCATACCATATGATCCGGGCCTTTGGCGGATTGCTGTATCTGACCGGCGCGGTGATGATGGCCTACAATCTCATCAAGACCGCGCGGCAGGGATCGCTCGTTCGGGATGAAGAGGTGGAGGTGCCTGCGCGCATCGACAATGTCGCGGATGCCCACGAGACGAAGCATCGTTGGCTTGAGCGCAAGCCCGTGCAGTTCGCCATTCTTTCGACGGTCGCCATTCTCATCGGCGGATTGGTCGAGCTCATTCCGACATTTCTGGTGAAGTCGAACATACCGACCATCGCGTCAGTGAAGCCGTACACCCCGCTCGAATTGGTCGGTCGCGACATCTACGTTCGCGAAGGATGCAACACGTGTCATTCTCAGATGGTCAGGCCGTTCCGCTCGGAGACGGAGCGATACGGCGAGTATTCAAAGGCAGGCGAGTTCGTGTATGATCATCCCTTCTTGTGGGGATCGAAGCGGACGGGCCCCGATCTGCATCGGGTCGGGAGACGGTATTCGAACCTGTGGCATTACCTCCACATGGAAAATCCACGTTCGATGAGTCCGGGCTCCATCATGCCGCAGTATCCGTGGTTGTATGATCAGGAGATCGATGTGCGCGGCGTTGAACCGAGAATTCGGGCCATGCAACGCCTTGGCGTTCCGTACCCGAAAGGATACGACGCTCAGGCTGCGGATGACCTTCG
>JALONE010000391.1:0-914 GCA_025455125.1 Bacteroidota bacterium | reverse complement strand
CTTCGCGCCCAGGCAGAGGAGATCACCGCCAATCTCCAGAAGGAGAATGCCCCGGCCGATCCGAACAAGGAGATCATCGCGTTGATCGCGTATCTCCAGCGGTTGGGCACAGACATTGCGGTCCCGCAGCAGTAGGAGCACGCTATGATTTCGGAAGTCTTGCGTCATATCGAGGATATCGGGACCTACCCCGTGATTTCGTTGTTGATCTTTGTACCGTTTTTCATCGGCGTGTGCGTGATGGCCATTCGCATGCGGCGCGAGGATGCAGAGCATATGAGCAAGTTGCCGTTGGAGGAGGAGGGAGCATGAATCGATCGATCAGGAATCGGATCCTGAATAGCCTCGTGCTTATCGTGGGAATGACGACGATCGCGTTCGCGGACGGTGGAACGGAAATGGCGCTCGTGGCAACCGGCACGATCACAGCTTTCTTCGTTCTCTTCATCTTCTTCGTCGTCTTTGTCCTGAACGGCAACATCGATGCTCTTGTCCGGTTCTTCCGCGCTCTTTACGATTACATCGTCCCCGCTCCGGAAGAAGAGGCGCCGGATCTGGGACACGACTTCGACGGAATCCGGGAACTGGACAATCGAATTCCTCCCTGGTTCAATTATCTGTTCGCAGTCACAGTCCTCTTCGCAGTCATCTACGCGCTGGATTACCACGTGCTTGGCACCAGCCCGCTGCCAACCGAGGAGTATAGTCAGGAGGTCGCGGCCGCAGACCTCATGCGTCGCCTGAGGATCGCCAGCGAAGGGGAGATCGACGAAGCTACGCTTGCCGTGCTGACGGATGGTGCATCGCTCAAGGCGGGAGCGGAACGATACGAAAAGTACTGTGTCTCCTGTCATGGTGCCAAAGGGGAAGGACTCGTCGGACCGAATCTGACCGATGCCTACTGGATCCATGGT
>JALONE010000069.1 GCA_025455125.1 Bacteroidota bacterium | reverse complement strand
CTTTGTGATGTGGTATGCGGCAAAGATCAGAAAGAATCCCGACGCCAGTCCCGTGCGGGATATCGATCTTGCGCGCCCCGGTGCACAAGCGATCGAAGGTGAGACGGAAATGCCGTTCACCCGTTCACACAAGCTCGTGCTCGGACTCTTTGCGGCCGCGATCATCTTCCTCGTCTACGGGATCCTTGAGCTGAAGTGGTACATCAATGAGATCGCAGGACTCTTTCTTGGATTGGGATTGTTGAGCGGCGTGGTGGGACGCATGTCCGCCAATGCCATCACGGACAGCTTCAAGAATGGGGCGAAAGACATGATCGGGGTTGCGCTGATCATCGGTTGTGCGCGCGCGATCCTCGTCGTTGCGGAAGATGGAAAAGTGCTGGATGTGATGCTGAGTTCGCTCTCCGGTGTGATCACGCATCTCCATCCCGCCATCGCGGCACAGGCGATGTTCGTCGTGCAAGGGATCATCAACTTCTTCGTCCATTCCGGATCCGGGCAAGCCGCATTGACGATGCCCATCATGGCTCCGCTTGCAGACGTCATCGGCTTGACGCGTCAGATCGCGGTGCTGGCCTTTCAGTTTGGAGAAGGCTGGATCAATCCGATCCTTCCCACTTCGGGCGTGACCATGGGCGTGCTTGGCCTGGCGGGCATTCCGTGGGACCGATGGTTCAAATGGATGCTGCCGGCGCAGATCATCTTCTTCGTCCTGGCGCTCTCGTTGCTGGCCATCGCGCACTTCATCGGATACCAATGACCCCGCCGCGGCGAAATACTTCACGCCGGCATTCGGTGCAGGCGTCGTTGAAGCAGAAAGTGCTTTCCGCATTCGAGCAGCTTCCCGCGAATCAGCAGAAGGTCGCATCGGCCCTGTTGCAGCAGCCGGACGATCTTCCGTTCCTGACGACGGAACAGCTCTCGAAGCGGCTCGGTGTCAGCAAAGCCACCATCGTCCGACTCGCCCAACGGTTGGGATACAAGGGTTTTGCCGAGCTCCAGGCAGAAATGTCGGGAGCGCTGCAATCCGACCTCGCGAGCGTCTATCAATTCGCAGGGGCTCTGGATCCGGAGCAAACGGCGGACACGCCGCGGGCGGTCGCTGAAGCGGAACTCGAGAACATCAACCAAACGCTCAAAGTGCTCGACCGCAAGGTGTTCCAGGATGTGGTGCGGGCGCTGATGAAAGCCAAGCAGGTGTACACCATGGGCATCGGGATCTCGTCAATCCTCGCACAGATCCTTGCCTATGAGCTGAATCAGGTTGCGGTAAATGCCCGTGCCTTATCGAGCGCGCATGCCCGATTCATCGAGCTGCTTGCGTTCGTCGGGCGGGACGATGTGGTCGTGGGATTTTCCTTCCCCCCCTATTCCAAGGAAACGGTGAATGCAGCGGCGTTCGCGCGCAAACATGGTGCGATCGTCGTGGCGGTCACCGACTCGGAGACCTCCCCGATCGCATTCGAGGCGAGCCGCGTGATCATCGTACGCACGAAGAACATTCTCTACACCAACTCTATCGCCGCATTCTCCATGGTGATTAACGCCATCGCCACCGAGATCGCGATGCGCACGAAGTCGACGGTTGCAGCGATGGTGCAGGATGTCAACGATTCAATGGAAGAGAGCGGAGAGTATCTCCGAGCCCGCCTCGATCAACGAAACGCGCGAAGAGCGTCACAATCCCCGTTCAACAGAAAAGGAGACTGATTCCATGGTCAAGCAGATCGCAGTACTCCTCCTGGCAGGCATGTGTGCCGCAGGCGTTCTGCTCGCCGGCACCAAAGGAAAGATCGCAGGCCGGGTGATCGACAAAGCCACGCAGGAGCCGCTCCCCGGCGCCAACGTGACCATCGAAGGACGTCCGATGGGAACCGCATCGGGCATCGATGGCGGATTCACCATCGTCGATGTGCCGCCCGGCGTCTATCGCGTGAAGGCGGCGTTCGTCGGATACGCGACGATGACCATCACGGATGTCCGGGTCAACGTGGACCAGACGACGACACTTGCCTTCGAATTGTCCGAGCAGGCGCTGCAGAGCTCCGAGGTCGTTGTGACGGCGGAGCGCCCGATGGTTCGGAAGGACGCGACCGGCTCGGTGAGCATCATCTCACAAGAGGAGATCCAGGTCCTGCCGGTGGCGAATTTCATCGATGTCCTTCGCATGCGGGCCGGCGTGGTCGGTGAAGGCTCGAACCTTCATGTCCGCGGCGGCCGGGGCAACGAGGTCGCCTACATGATCGACGGCGTGTATGTCGAGGATCCACTGTTCGGCGGACTGGGGACGGCGTTGCACAATGACGCGATCGAGCAAATGCAGTTTCTCTCCGGGACCTTCAGCGCCGAATACGGTGATGCGATGAGCGGCGTGGTCAATCTCGTGACGCGCGAAGGAACGGAACGCTTCCGCTTCAAGGTGGAAGGACGGACGAGCGAGTTCGCATCCCCCTACAAGGGGTATCACGAGAACCGGATCGTCGGTTCCGTCAGCGGGATGGTCCCGCTCATCTCCGGCCTTTCCTTCTTTGCCACAGGCGAGCAGGACTCGAGAGGGAGCTGGCTTCCATACGGGTATCGACGGGAGCTTTCCACGCTGGGAAAATTGACATACCAGCTTGATGCCGGGATTAAGCTCGCAGGCTCCTACCGCTACGCGGGGGAGAAGCATCAGAACTACAATCATTCGTGGAAGTACATTCCCGAGCAATATTATCAGCCTCGTTCATCCAGCCATCAAGGAATGGCGCAATGGACGCATGTCTTGAGTCCGGGGGCGTTCTACGAGATCAAGGCATCGTACTTCTCCCAGCATGCACAGGTCGGCGTCCTCGACGCGTCGGGGAACTATCTCGATACTTCCCGCTACATGACCCCTTCGAACTACATCTTCAAAGCGGATGCCGGCAACGGGATCGAATTCTGGGAATCCGCCATCCCGGTCGAGTTCGACAGCAGCCGGGTTTCGACGCTGAACGTCAAAGCGGACCTGGTCTGGCAGGCGGCCAGCGCGCATGAGTTGAAGCTGGGTGTTGAAGTGAAACAGCACGACATGTTCCGCTTCAGCGTGTACGATCCGAAGCGAAACGCGCCGTACATCAATGATTATGCACGGGAACCGCTCGAGGGAGCGTTCTATTTGCAGGACAAAATGGAGTTCCCGTCGTTGATCCTGAATGTGGGGCTGCGGGTGGATTATGCGGACCAGCAGGCGTCCTTCCGCGCGAACCCGCTCGATTCCGTGGCCACGGTGAACTCCACCGCGAAGTTCCAGGTGAGTCCCCGCATCGGCATCGCGCATCCGATCTCCGACCGGACGAATCTGAGTTTTTCCTACGGGCATTTCTTCCAGAATCCCGAATACCAGTTCTTGTACGAGAACAGTCAATACGACCTTCGCGTGCGCGAGCCGCTGTTCGGCCAACCCAACCTCGATGCACAACGAACGGTGGCATATCAAGTGAGTCTGAGTCATCAGTTCACGGACAATCTTGCAGCGACCGTGACAGCGTATTACAAGGACGTGACCGGATTGATCGGAACGCGGTACTTCAGTCCGTTCGTCGAGGGCCGATACGTGGGATACACCGTGTATGTGAACGAAGACTACGCGAACATGAAGGGATTCGACATCGAGTTCACCATGCGCCGCTCGAAGAATGTCTCCGGTGGGCTGACGTACTCCTATCAGGTCGCGAAAGGGAGCGCGTCGTCTGAGAGCGAACAGTATCCGGGCACAGAAGAGTCGACGACGCTGTACTTCCTCAGCTTCGACAAGACCCATTCCATCAATGGAAGCGTGAGCTTGCTGTTCGGTGCGAACGAAGGGCCGCGCGTGTTCGATGTTCCGCTGTTGGAGAACACCTACTGGAACTTCATCATGCGCACCAGTAGCGGCTATCCGTACACGCCGGGGGGACGCGATGTCGGCTTTGTCATCCGGAATTCCGCCCGGATGCCGTGGTCCTTCACGCTGGACGCGGAGATCGGACGGGAGATCGCCATCGGCGACCTGCGCGCAACAGTGTTCTTGGAAGCGCTAAACCTGACGAACTACCGGAATGTTGTGTACGTCTACACGGATACCGGCTCGCCCGATTTCACGAACACCGGCAATTACTCGGAAGAGTATGTGAAGGATCCATCCAACTACGGTGCGCCGCGACGCGTTCGCTTGGGGCTCCGTCTGGCTCTGTAACCCTCAGACAGGATCGAACGACCATGAAACAATTCATCTACATCCTCATTCTCGTTCTGCCGTTGTCCCTCGTTGCGCAGCGCAAAGCGCTCGAAGAGCTGCAGCGGCAGGGGCCGGGATTGGAAAAGACTGCGGGGATCGTGGACCGCACCGGCGGAACGCATGACAAGAGCAACATTCGGCACTTCTTCGAAAACCGCGGGAAGCTGTACCCGCGCCGCGTCTCTGACGGACCCGACGGCGAATGGCCGGCGAACAGCAAGCGGGAGTACATCTATCGTGCCGCGCCGTACGTCGGTATTCCGGGGAACGTCATTCAGGGACGTTTCACCACGAACGAAGAGTGGGAAGCGATGGGGGGGTTCCACAATCCAACGCAGACGGGCAAGTTGTCTCCCGCATTCTCCGATCGGCCGTCGACCTGGCCGGCAAGCGGATGGCCGGTAAAGGATGAACAGGGGAATCCGGTCATCAAGTCGGACCAGGACAGCTATTGCGCATACAGCGACAGCAACAACACAAAAGGCCGCCTCGGCATTGTCGTGTACCAGACGGGATACGCATACGGAATGAAAATTGCGCGCGACATGTTGTTCTTCAAATTCGAGATCGTCAACGTCGGTCCCGTACAGCGTGACAGTCTTTACTTTGGTTTGTATGCGGACGTGGACGTCGGTAATATCTCCGGGGGCGATCCCGAGTGGGGCGACGACAAGGCCGGCTTTGATAAGGACCGTCGTCTTATGTACTTCTACGATGGTGATGGCAAGACGACCGAATGGCCCGGAGCGCCCCCAGGATATTTCGGGTTCGCATTCCTTGCGACGCCGAAGCAGAAGGGGATCACCGACTTCCACTATATGCTGTACGATGATGATGTGGATGTTGACGCGACCCAATACGGCTACATGGCAAGCACGCCTGATCTCTACAATAGCGTGCAGGGACCGAAGTTCTTCCATCTCGGCGCGAATGCGCCGGATCTCCACTACGATGATCCGGCAACGATCCCTGCCGAAGGCCTGGATATCCTTGGCATGGCGAGTTCCGGACCGTACTCGCTCCCTCCGGGAGGAAGACTGACCTTTGTAGTCGCATTCGTCGCGGGTCAAACGCAGGACGACCTGTTCTTGAATACCGCCACCGCTCAGTTGATCGCAGACAAAGACTTCGACATTGGCGCTGAGGCTCCACCGCCGCCAAACTTGCGCGCGGAATCTGCCGACGGTCGGGTCATTCTCACGTGGGACAATGTCTCCGAAGTCACGCGGGACAAGTATTCGAAGCGTTTTGATTTCGAGGGATACCGGCTCTACCGCAGCATTGACAAGGGAGCGACGTGGGACCAGATCGACCGAAACGCGAACCGATTAGCCGGGCCAGACCCCGTTCCCGTTGTGTCCTTCGACAAGGTGAACGGCGTTGGCGCAGATGCAGGATTGAAATACCGGTATGAAGACACGACCGTCGTGAACGGGTTCGAGTACTGGTATTCACTCACGGCATATGATGAAGGAGATGCGCTGGTTCCAAGCCTGGAGTCCTCGATCGGCAACAATCTCGAACTGTCCAATGTTGTCTCGGTGGTTCCGCGGCAGGATGCGGCCGGACGCACGGCTCCGAGAGCCGTCGACGTGGCACACACCGGGACGGGGACTTCGGACTATCCATTGACGGTGATGGTCGGAGACAACGAAGGATTCGCCCCGGGCTCGTATTCGGTCACATTCGAACCGGTCGCGCGTGTGGCAATCGGTAATCTGCTGTCAGTCATCACGGCATCCATTGCGGGCACCGCACCATTTCAGCCGTGGGCGATTCGGTTCAACGATGCAACGACGTTCAATGTATTGAATGGCATCACCGGAGCGGCGGTCCTGAGCGATCAGCCCTACACGTCGGGTGCGGCGATCACCTTCGGTGGATTGAGCGTCACGATCACAGATACGAACAGCACAATGCTGGCGACGTTCTATCCTGAGGAAGGGGATTCGATCGTGATCGGTCAACGAGCACGCCCTACGCGACGAGTGATGGCGTCACACTGCAGATCACGCCCACGACCTACCTTCGCGGCGGACGGCTTGTGGAAGGGAATAATCTCTCGGTTGCGACCACCGTTGTCACATCGGACAGCGTGGTCAACGACGTGTTCCAGGTGACGGTGACGGCGGTCGATCAGGGAGCGAGCCGGGTCGCCGTGCGTGTGACGAACCAGATGAACGCCGTTGTCGCACAAAACGATACGCTCGCGTCGGGAGATGCGCTCACCTTCAAGGGCATCCGTGCGGTGCTCACGTTCACGGCGACGAAGATGCCTTCCGTTGGAACGCGCTACGAGATCACGACCGGCATTCCCATCCCGCTCTCGTACGTGGATGCCTACGCGTTTGCCACCACGGGAGCGACGATTGACAACAACGCGGTCGCGTCGGAATTGAGCGGCATCCGTGTCGTTCCGAATCCGTATATCGTTTCTTCGCTGTTCGAAGAGGAGTTCGGCGAACTGCGGCGGGAGCCCATCCGGCAAATGCGCTTTGTCAATCTGCCGCCGAGCTGCTCGATCTCGATCTTCACGCTCGACGGCGACCTCGTCCAAACGCTCTATCACACAAGCGGCACCGGCGTGTATACGTGGGACTTGCGGACCGCGGGGGGACGGGAGATCACGACGGGCGTCTATCTGTATCACGTGAAAACTGAAACGGCTGAGCGGCTGGACCGCTTCGCGGTGATCAAGTAAGGAGAACGGCCATGAAACGAATCATTCTTCTTCTGGTGATGATCGCGGTCGCGGCTCAGGCGCAGAATCCAAATCTCGGGACCGCGGGGGCGCAGTTCCTCCAGATCGGCGTCGGGGCGAAACCGATGTCGATGGGAGGCGCAACGGCCGCTTCGATCGGCGACGCATCGGCCTTGTTCTGGAATCCGGCAGGCATTGCGCGCGTGGAGGGGCAATCCATTCACTTCTCCCACATCAATTGGTGGGCGACGATGAATCTTGTTTCCGCCGGCTACGCGCTCAATCTTGGAGGCGAGGGATCGCTGGGATTGTCGGTGACGAGCCTCACGATGGACCCAATGGATGTTACAACGGAGACCGCGCAGAACGGAACCGGCGAGACCTTCACCGCCAGCGATCTAATGATCGGGCTGACGTATGCGCGATTCCTGACGGACAAGTTCAACGCGGGGATCACGGTGAAGTACATCCGTCAGAGCATTTGGAATGAAAGCGCGGGAGGCGTTGCGTTCGACCTCGGCACGCAGTATGAGCTGTGGTTCAACAAGTTCACGATCGGCATGAGTCTCTCCAACTTCGGCGGAGACTTGCAGATGACGGGTCGCGATCTCGGATTCAAGTACGACCGCGACGGAACGCGCTCGACGGACCGGTTGACACCGGCGATGTACGAGACCGAGGAATATCCGTTGCCGCTGCATTTCCAGGTAGGCGTATCCGCGGTGCCGTATCGGGACGACATGATCACCTGGTTCGTCGCGGGAGATGTGACGCATCCGAACGACAACAGCGAGCGGGTCAACGTAGGGACGGAGGTGGGATTCTTCGACCGCGTGTTCGTCCGCGGCGGATATCGGTACAATTACGACAAAGAAGACATCACATTTGGTGCAGGCGTTGCGGTGCCCTTAGGCCTTAGCCGGATCATGGTGGACTACGCGTATTGCCGGTATGACCTCTTGCCGAGCATTCACCGTTTCTCGGTGGGATTGGATTTCTGAGATGAAGCAATGACCATGCTCCGGGGGTCTAACACTCCCGGAGTGTGGCAGAAACTTGTGAAGTGCCAAGATCTCAAGAAACAAGAAGCAAACAAGGCCAAGATCCAAGCGCCAACCCGCCTGCGCGACCACCGTTGTATTGTCCTGACGGGCAGGTCGCTCCGGCGGGCAAGGAGCCAATCGCCAAAAGCTAACCGCTGATGGCGGTGTTAGAAGCGGAACACGGAGGAACACGCATCAACAGCAAGTCATAAGGTAGAAGTCAAAAGAGTTGGCCAAGACTCTACCCTCACGAGCCAAACCTTCTGCCTTTTGAGTTTTGACTTCCGCTCCAGGCTCCAGGCTCAACGGCTTAAGGCTCTCTGGGCTCTGGGCTTTGCTCTGGGCACTGCTGTGGGCACATCTAATGCTATTGGTGGCCCACATCGGGACAATGTCTCGGTCACTCATCGGGTCATTAACCCGGTTCGATTCTCAGTAGTTGGATGGCAATATTGGCTCGACTCCCAGCTTCTTAACCTGCCGGGAGTCTCATTTCCCACCCTACCTCCCCATCTCCCCATATTCCTTCCACACCACCTCGTCGATCCAGCGGTAGAATTCCTTCATCTCCTTCTGCGCATCCCCCCCCGTGCGCCATATCGCCAGCTTTGCCTGCGCTTCCCGGAATATGCGGTCTTCCAACGGACGCAAGCGCTGTAGGATTCCTGTCGATTCCTCGTTGATGAGTGCGCTGAGGTTCATGTACCGACTTCCGTAACTGCGCTTGAGCGGAAAGAGGCGCTCCTTGAGTCGCAATGAAGCTTCGCAGAGCGGCGCATTTCCCGATTTGTCCGGCAACACGATGCGTGGCAACTCGGATCCGGCGGAAAGCCACAACGGCATCGCGATGGATGTGAGCGGCGAACCGAGGATCGTCCACATGGTGACCAGGTCGACCGGCTCTCCCTTCTTCACGCCTTGAACGACGACCGATGCGGCCGTGCTATTGCGGGGAATGTAGTCTTCGAAGTACACGTATCGCGGCGTGCGTCCGTCCGGCGGCATCATCTCCCACAGGTTCGTCTTTGTCAGCGAATGCACGAGACACCGACTCGCCTCCTGAAGAATGAACTGCTCGTCCAAGCGACCTTGCTCCTCCGCGGCGAAGAAGAGATCCTGCGCCGTGGCGAACCGAATGTGTCCCGCCCCTCGCTCTGGATCGCCGGTGAACGAGTAATTCGTATGCACCAGATAACCGAGCGGGGCGATCGTGGGATCGTTGACATCGAGTTTGCGAAATGTGAAGTTGTCCACCTCGTAGAACGCCGCTCCTCCTTGCGCATCGATGACGCCGAAGTTCGCTTCCACGCCGAGCGGCTTGGGAAGATCGCGCAGCAGCTGCTCAAAGTCC
>JALONE010000068.1 GCA_025455125.1 Bacteroidota bacterium | reverse complement strand
TGGGCACGGGCTGGTTCACCGCATCGATGGTCCACTCAACGCCGTTCCCAACGGACGCGGATCCGTCGATCGTGATCCGTTCGATCCGCGCATCGCCAACCTCGTCGATCAGTAGATGCGAACGTCTTGTTTCGAGAGCCGTCCAGATCTCACCATCATGGACCAGGATCCCAACGGGCCACCCGGATGAAAAGCTGAAGAAGTCGGCATTCACCGCCGCGAGGACCGGCGCTTCAGGACGTGAGGCATCTTGCGCGATCGACGATGTTCGGACGAGACCTTTTGCACGGCCTGCTTCGAGACGAATCCCCTTCGCCCCCAGGTCCACGGCAACAACGTGAATCTCATTCGTGTCGGTCGACCGGTAATGCGTGTACGTCACACCCGGGGCAAGGGGGACGGATGACCGTTCAACAAAAGGACCGGCCGCGCAACCGGCCAGAAATAGGAGGCTCAGCATCGAAACGGGTAATCTCATATCACACGATCTCCACAACTTTTGTTCGTCCGCGCGTCCCGACGGAAATGCGGACATTACGCTTCGGCACGTGGAAATGATCCGCGACCAATTCGACGACGCGTTCATTCGCCTTCCCCTCGACCGGCGGTGCGCTCACGCGGACCACAAACGAGCCGTCAGGATTTGCATCGACTCCTTCGCGGGAAGAGCGGGGCTTAACGTGAATTCGGATTTTCATGGGTGTCTGGGAAGACAAGCTGAAGCTTGTCCAACAATCTCCTACCCACAATCAACATTCAACAACCAACAATCGTAAAGGTGTTCCTCATTTTCCCTCTCCCCATTCGATCACTTCGAGTTTGACCTTTGCGGTTCCTTCCTTCTCGAATCCCAATTCGCGTGCCGCGCCGAGCGACAGGTCGATGATGCGGTCAATGTGGAACGGACCTCGGTCATTCACACGGACGACGGTTGTTCGACCATTGGCGAGGTTCGTCACCATGATCCGGGTGCCGAATGGGAAAGTGCGGTGGGCGGCGGTGAGTCCATGCATGTCGTACGTCTCACCGTTCGATGTCTTCCGTCCATGGAAGTCATGGGCATAGAACGAGGCAACGCCTTCAAGGGTCAATAGCAAGTTGCCGTTCGAAGGGGCGACCGTGGAAGCGGAACGAGGGGAAGACGCTGACGGGCGTTGCGTGTCATTGCCGCGCGTGAACCGAGGGGAACTCGCACAGCCGAACATCAGAAGCGCGAGCGAGGCGAACGCGAACGATGAGAGAAATCGGTCAGAGCAGGTCATTCATCTGTTTGCGCCGGAGGTAGTCGACGATCTCCTTCACATCCTGCGAGCGTCCTTTCCGGCAGATGAGGACCGCATTTCCGGAGGAGACAATGACCAGATCATCGACGCCGATCGCGGCGATCACCTTGTCCCCGGCATCGATGTAGTTGCCTCGTGCATCCTTCGCGACTACGAGTCCCCGGAAGGCGTTTCCCTCATCGTCCCCGGGCGTCAGGCGCACGACCTCGTCCCAGGAGCCGACATCGCTCCAGCCGAAGTCGCCGCGCACGACGAACACTTGTTCTGCCTTTTCCATCACGCCGTAATCGATGGAGATACTGCGAATGACACCGTAGGCGAGTTCGACGGCTTTCGGGAATTCCGGTGTGCCGATCGTCGGGACCACGTTCAGCAATTGCGTATGGAGATCGGGGAGATACGTTGCGATCGCCTGCAGGATCACGGCCGTTCTCCAAATGAACATGCCGCTGTTCCAAACGAAATCTCCACTCTTAATGAATTGAACGGCGGTCTCCAGGTTCGGCTTCTCGGCGAACGCACGAACGCGAGACACCCCATCCCCATGATAGGGATTGCCCTCCGTGGTGTCGTCAAACTGAATGTATCCGTAGCCGGTCTCAGGATGAGTGGGATGGATGCCGATCGTGACGAGCGCGTCGTTCTCAGTCGCGACGCGAACACCGCGATCCAACACCCGCAAGAACTCCTCTTGGTTTCTGATCAAGTGATCGGCCGGGAGGACGATCATGACACTCTCCGGAGCACGCTGGTTGATCCATTCGGCCGCGAGTCCAATGCACGGTGCAGTGTTGCGTCCGACCGGTTCGGCGAGGATATTCTCCGCCGGGATCGACGGGAGTTGCTGGAGCACCAAGTCCTTGTGACGTTCATTCGTCACAACCACGATCTGCGACGAGGGAACGAGTCCCCGTATCCGTTCAACCGTATTCTGGATCATCGTTCCGGAGCCGACGATCTCCAGGAACTGCTTGGGCGTCCCCTCCCGGCTCTTCGGCCAGAATCGGGAACCAACGCCCCCCGCCATCACGACGACATACACCGGAAGCTTCTGCTGTTCATTCATTCAAACATCGCTTTCGCATTGCTCAGAAAATCGATCGCTGATCCCAGAGTGCCGCCTCGGTCTCCCGAACTCGCACTCAGCCAATCACGATAAGGTGCCTCGACATTGGAGACAGCGTTCATCACGCGGACATCATCAAGCAACTGCTGGTCCTCGATGAAAACGAGGAACTCCTTCAGAAGCGCCGTGTACTGCCGCAGCTCCTCTCCCCCGTCGCGAATGCCGCCGACCACATCGCATTTCTCCACGAGCGTGCGAAGCAGCGGGAGACGATCGTCGGAACCAACCTGCAACGCCTCAAGGAATCGCTCCAGAACGCGGCCGAACACCGATTCTGGACTCGCGGATGTCTCAGCATCTTCGCCGGAAGAAGCGGGTAGTGGTGGCGGAGGTTCGGGGGAAACGTTGAGTCCCTCCTGTTGACCGAACGGAACCTCGGGTTCCGCCGGTGCTGACGAGACAGGTTCCGGTGCCGACGCATCAGGAACGGGGGGCAGCCCGAATGCGTCGAGCGCGGGAACCGTCTGAGCTTCCTCTGTCGGTATGCTCTGGATGGTCACGGCGGGCGTCGGCTCACCGAAGAGGCGCGAATCGGGGGGGGCGGACGGAAGCGGTGGCGGGACCGGTTCGCCGCTCGTCAGCCCGTCGACGGAAGAGAGCGCTTTACGCATTCGCGCGATCACAAAGACGCTCTCGTCTTCGACCTCCTTGTCACGGTTCACTTGGTCGACGACCCAAAGCATGCCCAGCGCTGCCTCGCCGAATCCTTTGACCCGGAACAGCCTGCGCAGTTCGGCATTCACATTCTCGGCGGCTGTGAGCCGCTCCTTGATGCGTTCGAACGTCGTGCGCTGCTTGTCGCTCGGCAACTCTTCGACAGGCATAATGCTCAACAACGTGACCAAGTGCTCTTGTGCGCGGTTCATAGGCCCTTGTAGATTCGTGGAACTCGTGCCGTCACTGCACAGGTTACTTCATACGGGATCGTCCCAAGCGTTCGCGCGATCTCCGCCGCGGTGATCGTCTCGTTCGACTGTCGTCCCATCACAACCACTTCGTCTCCCGGACGCACATCGTCCGTTCCGATGTCGACCATTAATTGATCCATGCAGATCGTGCCAGCCACCGGGCGCTTCCTGCCGCCGATCAGCACCGATGCCCGGTTTGTCAGCAGGCGCGAGTACCCGTCGGCATAGCCAACTGGAACCGTTGCGATGCGTGTGCGCTTCTTCGCAATGTAACGCCGGCCATAGCTGACACTTGCGCCTCGCTCGATGGTCTTTACCATTGCCACGCGGGACTTGAGCGCCATCGCCGGCTTCAGCGAAACCGATTCGCTCGTTTCCGCCGAAGGGTAGTAGCCATACATCATGATGCCGGGGCGGACCATCGTAAAGGTGGCTTCGGGAAGATCGAGAATTGTGGCGCTGTTCGCGCAATGCACATCCTCCGGGACGAGGCCCTGCTTCCAGAGCGAATCCAGCGCGTCCTCGAACCGCCGAAGCTGGAGCCGCTGAAACGATTTGTCCCGTTCATCCGCGGTCGCGAAGTGCGTGAACACCCCCTTGACCTCAATGCGCCGGCTCCGTCCAAGGGCTTTCAGGAGCGAAGGGAGTTCAGCCAGGCGTGCACCGATCCGATGCATCCCCGTATCGATCTTGACGTGAACGCGAACCCGCTTCCCGGCCCGTTCTGCTTCCCGTTGTAGCAAGGATACGTCACGCAGTGTTGCGACCGTGGCTTCGAGATCGTGATGAATGAACAACGGGAGCTGAGTCGGTGCGGGGAGCGTGAATACATGGATCGAGGACCGGATGCCCGCGTTCCGGAGCTCGGCACCTTCTTCAGGGAATGCGACGCCGAACGTGTCCGCATCGGCTGCTTCCAACGCCGTCGAAACGCCGGTGATGCCGTGACCGTATGCGTTGGCCTTGACCACAGCCATGATGCGCACATCGGGTCCGACCCGCTTGCGAACGCCTCGCAGATTCTGCCGGATCGCCGAGATGTCGATCTCTGCGATCGTGGGGCGTGTGCTTGCCCGGAGCCAAACGAAGGGAGCGGTAGTCCGCATGTCGAAGTGCGGTTGGCGTGCTCGAATGTGAGAGTAGAAGAAGAAGCCCGCGGGGAAGGTCCCGGTGGGCTGAAGGTCAATCGCGTCCCGCGATCTTCAACCGGTTCAACGCCCGGTGCAGAGCGAGGCGCGCCCGCTCGAAATCGGTTTCCTTTTCCCGCTCCGCAAGCCGCTGCGCCGCGCGATCGCGCGCTGCTTCAGCCCGCGGGACGTCGATTTCGTCCGTCCGCTCCGCCGTATCCGCCAGGACGATCACGTTGTTGTCCCGGACCTCGACAAATCCTCCGCTCGTGGCGTAGCGGAACTCCTCACCGTTGGTGTTCCGAAGTCGCACTTCGCCGACCGTCAGTGCAGAAAGCAGAGGCGCGTGACTGTGGAGTACCTGAAATCCGCCGACGACGCCCGGTGCGGAGAAGCTCTCGACCTCTCCCTTGAACACGACGCGTCGCGGCGTCACAATCTCCAGGTGAAATTGTTTCTCGGACATGGGTTAGCCGGCCTGCAGTTTCTTGGCTTTCTCGACGGCCTCCTCGATCGTCCCGACCATCATGAACGCCATTTCGGGGAGATGATCGTACTCACCCTCAACGATGCCCTTGAATCCTTGGATCGTGTCTTCGAGCTTCACATAACGGCCCGGAGTTCCGGTGAACTGTTCGGCAACATTGAACGGCTGCGAGAGGAATTTTTCGATACGGCGCGCACGCGCGACCGTGAGTTTATCCTCTTCGGACAGCTCGTCCATCCCGAGGATGTTGATGATGTCCTGCAGATCCTTGTACGCCTGGAGGATCTCTTTCACGCGCTTGGCAACCGCATAGTGTTCCTCGCCGACGATATCCGGCGCAAGGATGCGAGAGGTCGAATCGAGCGGATCGACCGCAGGGTAGATTCCCTTCTCCGCGATCTGACGGCTTAACACAGTCGTCGCATCGAGGTGACTGAAGGTGGTGGCCGGCGCCGGATCGGTCAGGTCGTCTGCGGGGACGTAGATGGCTTGCACCGAGGTGATGGAACCCTTCTTCGTCGAAGTGATGCGTTCCTGCAGTTCACCCATTTCCGTCGCAAGCGTCGGCTGATAGCCAACCGCGGAGGGCATGCGGCCGAGCAATGCCGAAACCTCCGAGCCCGCTTGAACAAAGCGAAAGATGTTGTCGATGAAGAGCAGAACGTCCTTCCCTTCTTCATCGCGGAAGTACTCTGCCATGGTCAGCGCCGTCAATCCAACGCGTTGACGTGCGCCCGGAGGTTCGTTCATCTGTCCGAACACGAGGGCCGTCTTGCTGAGAACGCCCGACTCCTTCATCTCGAGCCAGAGGTCGTTCCCCTCGCGCGTCCGTTCGCCAACGCCGCCGAAAACGGAATAGCCGCCGTGGTGCGTCGCGATGTTGTGGATCAATTCCTGAATGATGACAGTCTTGCCGACGCCTGCGCCGCCGAAGAGTCCGGTCTTTCCGCCTTTCGTGTACGGTTCAAGGAGGTCAATGACCTTGATGCCCGTCTCGAGGATCTCTTTCTTCGTCGTGAGTTGATCGAAGCTCGGTGACGGACGGTGAATCGGATAGGAACGCTTCGAAGCGATCGCCGGAAGGCCATCGATCCCCTTCCCGATGACGTTGATCAGCCGTCCGAGCACCTCCGGACCAACGGGAACAGTGATCGGTCCGCCGGTATCGATCGCTTTCATCCCACGAACCAGCCCGTCGGTCGAATCCATTGCGACCGTGCGCACCCGGTCTTCGCCAAGCTGCTGTTGCACTTCGCAAATGAGTTCTTCTTCCACACCTTCGACATTCTTGCGCGGGATCTTGACCGCGTTCATGATCTCCGGGAGCTTCCCTCCTGAGAAGTCGATGTCGACGACCGGACCGATGACCTGGACAATAATGCCTTCGCTCATGGATTTCCTTTCAAAAAGCGTAAAAAAATACCAAAAAATGA